>CAMLGP010000175.1 GCA_946479535.1 uncultured Bacteroidota bacterium | reverse complement strand
AAAGGCAGAACCCAGTAAAATAAAACAGATAGAAGTAACAGGATTCATGGAAACCTGACCGGAGAAAGGACGGTGCAGCACAGGTATATGGAGGAGCCACCCTGCAAAAACCAGCAAGGCAATTCCCATTACTGCGGTTACCATAAGTTTGGACCAGCTTTGCAACCTTCTCCTTAGCGCTACATCAGGTGCTGAGTACATACAACAGATTTAACGTTACTAATCAAAACCTGTTGGATTTTTTAAATACATCGCGGAAATGACAGAAAGGTACTCCCAATTGTTGCATTACTGAACAACCCCATTCTAATTCTGTAATTAAAAACACCCTTTACTTTTGAATTTGTCTGGATGACAATGGTGTAAAGTATACACTTTTTTGACCCGTCGCATTTTTTATTCAGGCAAAACCCTGCAAATTAGGTAGATACTCTTAGCCATTTCTATTTTTATGAGCGAAATCAACGCCAACACGTTCTGTCTAAACTTACTAATCATTATCACCATCAGGCAATACCTTCAGCAGGGTATTTAATTTGTCTATTATCAGACATATCATATTAAATAACTTTTTATTGACCAATTGCAATGCTTAATTTTGCTGCCTCTTTTAAGCATTGTATATGAAAATGTTTTAAGGTTCGTCGCCTCCATTGTAAAGCAGGACCTGAATTTTACGGACTTCATCCAGGGGTAACAGCGCGTTACCTTATTCTTATTTATTTTCAAATTTCAATCTTTTTCAATCATGTCGCAGACTGTTACGCCAAATGGCAAACCGTCCCTTTTTCAATCTATCAAAAAACTGATCTTTTCAGGAGAATACGATTATACCCAGGGAAATATTAGAAAAGCCATAATTATACTGGCAATACCCATGATTTTTGAAATGTTTGGGGAATCAATATTCGCTCTGGTAGATATGTTTTTTGTAAGCAAACTCGGTAAAAATGCAATTGCTACAGTAGGCCTTACTGAGTTATCCATCACCATTGTATATTCTGTTGCAATTGGTCTGAGTACAGCGGCTACCGCTGTAGTGGCAAGAAGAATTGGTGAAAAAAATCCGGAAGCTGCAGCTCATGCCGGTATGCAATCCCTTTTAATTGCATTGATCGTTACAGCAATTGTAAGTACAATAGGAATTGTGTTTGCTCCAGATATATTACGTATTATGGGGGCCAGCCCTGAAGTAGTAAAGGAGGGTGCAGGGTTTACCCGCTTAATGCTTGGTGGTAGCCTGGTAATCATTATGCTTTTTCTGATCAATGGTATTTTTCGGGGAGCGGGGGATGCCTCAATGGCAATGTTTAGCCTGTTGCTCGCAAGCAGTCTAAATATTATTCTTTGTCCAACACTTATTAATGGTTATGGACCATTCCCCGAGCTCGGTCTTAAAGGAGCAGCTATCGCAACAATCATTGGCAGAGGAACCGGAGTGTTGTTCCAAAGCTATTTTCTGTTTAAAGGTAGCAGGATCATTAGAATAAAACCTTCCCATTTTAAATGGAACTTGTCGATTATTAAAAATCTCTTACAGGTAGCCTGGCCTGCAACATTCCAATTCATTATTCAATCCGGAAGCTGGATTGCCATGGGTGTATTGGTAGCAAAAACTGGAGGTACAGATGCTACAGCCGGATACCAGGTAGCTATTCGCAATATTGTATTTTTCATATTGCCTGCATGGGGTTTGAGTAATGCAGCTGCTACATTGGTGGGACAAAACCTTGGCGCCAAACAACCAGAACGTGCAGAGCAAAGTGTTTTACTGGCAACAAAGTTCAATGCGATATTTATGGCTGGTGTGATGTTTTTGTTTGTATTCTTTGCTTCACCCATCATCAGCATATTTACCAGGGAACCAGCAGTACATCATTATGGAACGCTTGCACTTCAAATAATTGGTAGTGGCTATATATTTTATGGAGTAGGTATGGTAATGATACAGGCACTCAATGGTGCTGGCGATACCAAAACGCCAACATGGTTAAACTTTATCGGCTTCTGGTTATTTCAGATCCCATTGGCATTATTACTTGCCATAGGATTTGACCTGGGACCAGTTGGTGCTTTCTGGGGTGTACCAATTGCTGAAACTGCCATCGCTATTGCAGCATTCATTCTATTCAAAAAAGGAAAATGGAAAGAGGTTAAAGTATAAATCTTTCTAACTGGTCTTATTGCGTTATAAGGCATTATCCTTATCTATGGATAATGCCTTTTTCTTTGTATTACCCGGGAAAAACAGGGTTCATCGTAGATATACATGAGGTAAAAAATTCCATGCCTCGTAAATATTCGAAATGTGTGAAAAACAATAGATTATTTGCTTGTATTCGCAATTTTGAGGTACTAATTTTGACCCTGTAGACGTTAATAATCTGTAAAATCCGTATCTGCCTGAAACGACTATCTCCGATATCGATCTATTGCTTATTATTTGCCCTTTCCAGTATCTCCTGGTTGCCGGCAAATACTCCGGAAGATCCGGGTGCCAAAAAATTACCTGTAAGTTCAGCAGTTACAAATTCCAATGCCTTTCGACAGGAAGCAGAGATCATGTATGATAATATCTGCCTTGGAAGCTCTGGCCTTTCTGTAGATGCTTTTGCTTATGCTTATAAAGGATACCTGCGTTTATTAAAAAAGAAGGTTATTAAAGAATCTGGCTACCTGGCTATCTGTGATTTCAGCCAGTCCTCTAAAAAGAAGCGACTCTATATAATAGATATATGCAACGCACAGCTGATGATGAATACTTATGTTGCACATGGGCGAAATTCTGGGGGTGAATATGCCACCCGCTTTTCCAATAAACCATCTTCTTTACAAAGCTCGTTGGGTTTCTTTGTTACCCAGAATACTTATTATGGAGAACATGGACTGTCTTTACGAATAGCAGGATTGGAAGCGGGTTTCAATGATAAAGCGCTGCGTCGTGGTATTGTTGTACATGGAGCTGATTATATTCAGGAAAAATGGCTGGATAATAGCAAAACCATGGGACGCAGTTATGGATGTCCTGCCATACCCGAAGAAGAATGTACGGACATCATCAATACATTGAAAGATGGCAGCTGCCTGTTTATTTATCACCCCTCTAAAAATTACCTGAAAACCTCCAAGATATTAAACTACTGAATGGACACTACTACAAGGATGGATGAACACAAAGGCCCAACATAATATCCTATGATTGGGCTCTTTTTTTGCCTTTCTCTTAACCAATGCTTGCCATAATGGCTTTCCATCCCATCCAGGCCATCACAATTACCACAATCCAGCCTGCCAGTTGCATCCATACCGGGTGCTTATGCCAGGCGTTTTGGTAAATCCATCCAGCATATTGCCATTCTCCCTAATCCAGAATAAACAAAGTGCTATAATTCCACTAATAACAGCTCCCTGCTTAAATGTAAGACCAGTGAGAACATTCACACCAAGACCACAACCCGCTATATTTCCAATATTAAATGCAAATCCTCCAAACACAACTAAAGCCGCCAGAAAAAAACCAAGTCCCGGCAATAATTGATTGGCGAGATCCTGCGCCCGTGATTCTGATATTGTCAGAATACGCCAGGTATTTAATTGCGCTCCTATATCAATCAATACTGAAACAAGGATCACAAATCCAAAACTCGTCAGCAGTCCCTGGGTAAAAACTGTTGTCTGAGTAAGAAAACCCGGACCTATGGATGAATTGGCCATTAAAAAAGCGGCACCCACACCTGCACCACTCAACCATTTAAATTTAAAGGGCTTTGAGAACTATCTGGTTTTGTTTCAGCGTTTCGTAAATGGATTTGGCAAAATCTGAAGCATGAGCATTATCACTGTGTATACAAATGGTATCTGCGGAAATTGAAATTTCTTTACCTGATTGTGTTGTAACTGTCTTTTTATGGATCATTTGCAGAGCCTGTTCTATTGCTTTTGCAGCATCTTCAATCAATGCTCCTTTTTGTGATCTGGGTACCAGGCTACCATCATCAAGGTAAGCCCTGTCAGCAAATACTTCATTTGCTGCTCTTAATCCTGCACGTTCCGCTTCCTGAATAGAAAGGCTATTGCTAAGTCCGTATACAATAAGATTATGATCAAAATCCCTGACTGCTTCTGCAATGGCCTTTGCCATTTCTGCATCCCTGGCTGCCATATTGTATAAAGCTCCATGCGGTTTCACATGGTGCAAATTCATTTCAAATGAATCGGCAATTTCCCGGATGATGATCAATTGCTGGATCACCAATTCATAGATTGCAGAAGTTGATATTTTCATTTCACTTCTTCCAAAATTCGCTCTGTCCAAAAAGGAGACATGCGCTCCCACTGCCACATTATTTTCCTTTGCCAACCTGATGGTATCCCAGAGCGTTTTTTCATCTCCTGCATGATATCCGCAGGCTATATTGGCAGAACTGATAAAAGGCATTATGGCGGCATCACTGCCCATGCCTTCTCCCATATCGCAATTGATATCTGTTTCTATCATGGGATATCCCGGTATTAGTTATAATAGTTGCAATCTATCTAATCATAATGCCCATTCCTTCCAGTTTGAATTTACAGGCATACTCCAGTTGTAGCAAATGCTGCTGCTGTTTTGCCATCAGTGATTCTGCCATAGCATGATCACATAATCTGAACTGGATACGTTCTCCCGGATTTAATTGTGCCAAACGGGAATGATGAGCGGAAATCACATGTGCAACCCTGGGGTAACCACCCGTTGTCTGGTGATCCGCCATTAAAACTATGAGTTGGCCGTCCGGCAATAATTGCACAGTGCCAAATGAAACAGCTGCAGATATCAGTTCTTCCTTTGTTAGAGGAGAAAGTACCTGCCCGGTCAGCCTGTATCCCATTCTATCAGAATTACTGGTGATCATAAAGGAAGATTGTTCAAAACTTTCTTTTGAAGGAGCAGTCAATTGTTCCCATTCATTTCCCGGAAGGGCCAGTATCTCTGTTACATGCGTGTCTTCCCATCCTATATCTGCTTTCCATGGCAATATCTGGTATTCTTTTTTACCGAGAATGGAAGACAATACCTCATCAGTTTGTAATCCAATCTCATCATCCTTTTGTAATATTCTGCCCTTATATCCTCCAGCCATTGCTTTCAGGTTTGTACTATAGCTGTTAAACCAGGTGGGCAAATCAAATCCGCCGCGAACTGATAAATATGCCCGGGCGCCTGTTTTCATGCGATAGAATTGCAGGATACTGAATTTGCTGATAAGGATCGGCTGATGGCGGGGTACTTCATCTCCATTGATGCTGGCCATAAAATCAGCCCCCGAAATAGCGATCAATGCTGGTTGTTCAAAGAAAAACGCTGATGCAGGAAAATGCAATTCAATAACCGCCTCATTCAGTGAATTGCCCACAAGTATATTGGCGATCTGTGCAGATAATCTGTCCATTGTACCACCCGGATTTACACCCAGGTATTGATAACCATAGCGACCTTTATCCTGAACCGTGTCAAGGATACCACCTTTAATAATTCTCAAATTCATTTAGTGTGATTGAAACGAATTGAACAGTATCCCCCGGTTTTAATAACGCCGGGTCCTCTTTATCGCTGTCAAATAAGTGAACAGGCGTGCGACCAATGATATGCCAGCCTCCCGGAGATACCATTGGGTAAATACCAGTCTGGTAACCTGCTATCCCAATACTTCCTGCTGCTACTTCAACAGGTTGGGATTTACGTGGCGTAGCCAGTTTATCATCTACCTGGCCCAGGTATGCAAAGCCAGGCAGGAATCCCAACATATATACCCGGTATGACTTTGACAGATGCAGGTTCACTACTTCTTCATTGCTCATCCCTTTGCTTTCTGCCAAAAATGCCAGATCAGGTGCAAAGAATGTATCATAACAAACGGGGACCTTCACCAGTGAGCCATTCTTCTGGTGTGCTGTCAGGGGTTCCTGTAATCGCTTTTCAACCATTTCACACATCCAGTTATATGCCAGTTGACCCTTTGGAGTATTCCTGGCTACCGCCAGCATATCATAATGCAGCGTTAGTGAACTATAAGCAGGAACTATTTCAATAATTCCTTCAATTTGATCATTTGTAAGTTGCTGATACCAGGCCAGAACGTTCAGATTTATGGCTGAGTCAATGATATTGCCAAAATCAACCGTTATGGCAGAGTCACCTAAAGGGAAAATATGGTAATCAGTTTTGTATTTCATAGAAAGTACCCCAAGGTATTTTGAAATTTCGAAATTTGGAGATTTCGAGATTTCAAAATCAGCCTACCTTTATGTATGCCTGGATTTAATTCCAACGATACCCTTAATCTTTTATCTAAACTCACGCGTCATCGTGACTGTAATGGAATTAAATTAGTGAGTAGTT
>CAMLGP010000174.1 GCA_946479535.1 uncultured Bacteroidota bacterium | reverse complement strand
GTTAAATGGTGGCGAACAATTAAAAGAACCTGTAATTTATGTGCGGTCGGGCTTTGTGAGAACCGCGAACAATAAAACAGTATCTCCTGACACTTTAAAAAGCCCGGTGACTGCCAATATTAACTTACAGGCATTAGCGCTGGATCAAATACAGTATCCTGGTGAGATTCCTTTGCAGGCATTAATGGCTTATTCGGAGAATAAGGTAGTCAACCTCACAGATAAAGTAGATGCCAGTGGAAAATTAAATTGGACCCCTCCTGAGGGTAAATGGAATTTATATGCAGTATTTGAAGGATTGCATGGCAAGATGGTGGAGCGGGCTGCACCTGGTGGAGAAGGATATGCAATTGATCATTTCTCCCTTCAGGCAGCTAATAATTATTTTAAGAAATTTGATGAAGCTTTTAAGGGTCATGATCTATCCAATCTCCGTGGATTTTTTAATGATTCTTATGAGGTGGATGATGCCAGGGAACAGGCTAACTGGACACCAGGGTTCTTTACAGAATTTCAAAAAAGAAAGGGATATGATCTGCGGGAACATTTACCAGCGTTATTTGGAGCCGGTGACTCTATCAGGGTCAAGCGCGTTATTTATGATTATCGCTCCGTAATTGATGAATTATTACTGGAACATTTTACCATTGCCTGGAAAAAATGGGGTGGCAAAAGAGGAAAAATGCTTCGTAACCAGTCACATGGTTCTCCTGCCAATACATTGGATTTGTATAGCGTGGTAGATATACCTGAAACAGAAGGAACAGATATTCTGAGATTTAAATTTGCAACTTCGGCAGCCAATGTAACAGGAAAGAAACTCGTTTCATCGGAATCAGCCACCTGGCTCAATGAACATTTCCTTTCTTCATTGGGGGATGTAAAGAAAATTGTTGATCTGTTTTTCCTGGGCGGAGTGAATCATATTTTCTATCATGGCTCGGAATATTCACCTGAAAGCGCACCCTGGCCAGGCTGGTTATTTTACGCTGCCGTACATTTTCAACCTACAAACCCTCAATGGAAAGACTTCCATACGCTGAACGAGTATGTGGCACGCGTTCAATCCTTTTTACAGAGAGGTAAACCTGCTAATGATGTATTATTATATTATCCAATTATAGATCGGTATTCAGAACCAGGCAGCACTTTGCTGCAGCATTTTGATGGGATGGAAAGGAATTTTGAACATACTGAGTTTGAGGAAGTTTCAAAATATATGTTGGAAAAAGGATATAGTTTTGATTTCATTTCAGACCGGCAACTACAGCAGGTAAAAGTACAGGGACGCACCCTTGTTGCTGGTAATAATAGTTATAAGGCAATCATGCTTCCGGCAAATAAGCTGATCTCAGAGCAATCCTTTCAGAGATTGATCGATCTGGCAAAACAGGGAGCAGTTATTCTGATAGATAAGCATCTTCCGGAAGATGTTCCAGGGTTTGGCAACCTGGAAAAAAGAAGAACCTTGTTTCAGCAATTGGTTAAACAGCTTTCCTTTAGCGAATCGAAGAATATAAAAGTCGCTCATCTTGGTAAAGGAACTTTTCTGATGGCGGATGATGCGGAAGTACTTCTTGAGGCAGGAGGTATTGACCCTGAGAGCCTCGCTTCAAACGGATTGTCATCCCTAAGAAGAAAAAATACAGATGGATTTACCTGGTTTATCAATAACAGAACTGAAAAACCAATTCATGATTGGATCGAATTAAAAGTAAAGGCAGCTTCAGTTGCACTCTTCAATCCAATGACGGGCAAAAGCGGTACGGCAAGATGGCGCACCAGCGCCCGCGGATTTATTGAGGTTTACCTGCAACTGGAATCCTCTGAATCTATCATTGTTCAAAGTTTCTCTACTAAGAAAAGCGGGGCGTTATATCCTTATGTAGAGACCACTGATCAAAAACAGGAACTGGCAGGTAAATGGGATATCGAATTTCTGAATGGAGGTCCGGTACTTCCTCCCAAACAAACTGGATTAAACGTGCAGCCCTGGACCAGCATAAATGGAAATGATGCTTTCACTAATTTTTCCGGTGTAGCCAAATATTCAACCAGCTTTACAAAGCCTGCAGGTAATGCTAAATCCTGGTTGCTTGATCTTGGTAAAGTAAATGAAACTGCAGAAATAATACTGAATGGAAAAACGATTGCAACATTGATCGGACCCGTATTCCAGGTGATTATACCGGCTACATCATTACGGACTAATAATAAATTAGAGATCATTGTCGCCAACCTGATGGCAAACCGGATAGCCTATATGGACCGCTCAAATATTTCATGGAAGATTTTTTATAATACTAACATGCCTGCACGCAGAAGAGAAAACCTGAAGAATGGATTGTTTGACGCCAGTGCATGGAAACCAATGGTATCCGGATTGTCGGGCCCAGTAACACTAACAGCGCTGAAATAAGTTTAAACGGAATTAATATGCGGGTACTATCCATACAGGCAATTGTCATTTGCCTGTTGTTACATTATTCTTCAATTTCCCAGACATAGCGTCAGGGAAATTAAATAATTAAACTGCCCCAATACAGGGAGCATAAATAGGAGCATTGTTTTGGGGGAAGCAGACCTTTTATCCATTCAATACATAGATCCATCCATTTTTCATTAGAAGTACCCAATGCCAGTCCAAATCCATGACCACCCTTAGGGAAAACATGTATTTCAGATGGAACTTTATGGTCTCTTAAAGCCTGGAAGAACATTAGGCTATTTTCTACCGGTACTGTTCTGTCATCCATGGCATGAACCAGGAAAGTAGGCGGGGTTTGATCTGTCACCTGTAATTCATTAGAATAATAGGTTGCCAGATTTGTTGAATCGGGATTTCCTCCAATAAGCCGGTTGCGCGATCCTACATGCATTACTGGTTTGGACATGGTGATCACAGGATAACCAAGCACCATAAAATCGGGGCGGCAACTTTGCTTTTCAATTGAATCAGGAGATGAAGGATTGCCATTGTCAAAATGAGTTCCGGCAGTAGAAGCCAGATGCCCGCCGGCACTGAAACCCATAATGCCAATTCTGTCCTTTTTAATATTCCATTTTTCGGCATAATACCTTACCATCCGGATGGCTCGCTGGGCATCCATCAACGGGGAAAGGGTTGGGTTGATATTGCTTGGCCTGTCGGGCAGGCGGTATTTGAGCACAATTGCGGCAATTCCTTTGGCGGCAAGCATTCGTGCCGGATCGCTGCCTTCCAGGTTATAGGCAAGTATGGAATAGCCGCCACCCGGACAGATCACTATTGCCTGGCCGGTAGCCAGTCTTTTGGTTGGAAGGTATATGGCAATGTCCGGATCCTGCACTTTACTGATCCGGATTACATCGGCGCTATCCCATTTCTCCCTATCATCAGATTTTTTCCAGTTGGGCATTTTACCGGCTGGCCAAAGGCGCATTGTGATGTCCTGCGCGGCAATAAATTGACAAATAAAGCCCGAAAGAGCTAATAGAAGTAGTTTTTTCATGATGGAAACACAGTCTTTGTGGGGATGAAAGTTATGGGTTATTAAGGTAAGAAACTATCCGGATTTAATACTCATCAATTCTGATTTTCAGAAGAAATTTATCATTAACAGCCCATAAGCCTAATAGCTAACTGCCAATGGCTAATTGTTCAAACATCAGGATGCAACAGGATAGCCAGTCTCTGAAATCAAGTAAATTCCCTCATCAAAATTGCTTGTTTGCCATGAGACACCTGCGCTTTAGTTGCCTTTTTCTTTTCTTTAGTTTGTCAATTGGTTTATTGAATGCGCAAAAGCTGGATTGGGTCTCAAATGTTGGCGCAAGGAAATCTCCTTTTTCCAAAAATCAGTATTGGGTTAATGATTATGGTGCCGTAAATGATGGCAGCAAAATAACAACTACTGCTATTCAGCAAGCCATTGATGCCTGTGCCGCCAGAGGCGGTGGTAAAGTTTCATTGCGGACCTGGATGGCGATGGCAGAGCAGAGTAAAAGGACTTTTATTCAACTCGCAAACAACAGCAAATCATATGAAATATATCGCTGGCCTGACCGCCCTATTTTTACTTTCGTTTATCATACTAAAGAAAGAGAAACCTGTCTTTTATATTATTGGAGATTCCACTGTTCGTAATGGAAGTGGAACCGGAGCTGATAAGCTATGGGGCTGGGGCAGTTTTATGGCGGAAGATTTTGATACCACCAAAATAGGAGTGAGTAACCAGGCAATAGGAGGAAGAAGCAGTCGTACCTTCATTACGGAAGGCCGCTGGGACAGAATAATGGTTACTCTCAAAAAGGGAGATTTTGTGATCATGCAATTCGGGCATAATGATGGAGGCCCCCTGGATGATACCTCAAGGGCAAGAGGTTCCATTCGCGGTATAGGAGAGGAATCAAAAGATATTTATAACCCGATCATGAAGAAGCAGGAAACAGTGTATACCTATGGATATTATATGAGGAAATATATCAGGGATACAAAATCAAAAGGCGCCATTCCAATTGTTTGTTCTCCCATTCCCCGGAATGATTGGAAGGATGGAAAAGTGATCCGGTCAACCGATAGTTATGCCAAATGGGCAAGGGAAGTGGCAGAGCAGGAAAAAGCCTATTTTATTGATCTCAATGATCTTGTGTCATTGAAATATGAGGCAATGGGTGCCGATGCAGTAAAACCATTTTTCCCTGGAGATCATACTCATACAAATATGGATGGAGCAAAGCTTAATCGGGATATTGTTATAAGTGAACTAAAAAGAATAAACCCCGGCAAGGTCAAAAAATACTTGCGATAAAAGATAACTTTATTGAATGATTCATTTCTCCAGAACGATATTCGTTTTTATAATAGTATCATTTTGCACTAATACCGGTTATACCCAGAAAATTGACAGAAAGCAACTGGTGCAGCGTCATAATATAATTGTTACAAAAGTAGATTCACTATCTTCTTTGACTGTAGGCAATGGAAAATTTGCTTATACTGTTGATGTTACCGGATTGCAAACTTTTCCCGAAACTTATAAGAAAGGGATACCACTGGGAACGCAGAGTGAATGGGGCTGGCACAGTTTTATTGATACCAGTGACTTCAAAAGAAGCGAATCAATCAAAACCTATCATTTGAACGGTAGAGATATTAGCTACACTGTTCAGATGAATTCACCGGAGAGAAATAAAGGTGCCACTAACTGGTTTCGGCAAAATCCACATCGCCTTCAATTAGGTGATCTGGGTTTTGATCTTATCAAAAAGAACGGACAGCCGGCTACCGTAAATGATATCGCGGATATCAGGCAGGAGCTGGACTTGTGGACAGGACAGATAAAAAGTCATTTTTCACTCGAGGGCACTGCAGTGGATGTAATTACGTATTGTCATGGGCAGTCAGATATTATTGGAGCCAGCGTTCAATCGCCTTTAATTAAAGAAGGGAGATTGAAAATAAAACTGCGCTTTCCTTATCCTACAGGTGACTGGACGGATGAAGGTGCCAATTGGAAAGATGCGAGCCGGCATCAATCATGGATCACCAATAAAAGCAATAGCGGATTTATAATAGAGCACCAGTTGGACCGGGATCGCTATTACGTTGATATGCGTTGGTCCGGTAAAGGAACAGTAGATGAAAAGGAAGCCCATTATTTTGTAATAACTCCGGGAAAGGATGACAATCAATTCCTCTTCAGTACAAAATTTTCGCTTTACGAAAAAGCATCCTCTGTGGAACCGTATGAAAAAGTCCGGCAGAGCAGTGAAACCGCATGGTCAAAATTCTGGAACTCTGGAGGCGCTATTGATTTTAATGGAAGCGCCGATCCAAGAGCATTTGAACTGGAACGCCGTATAATATTATCGCAATACCAGTTGAGGGTTCAGGAAGCAGGATCATTCCCTCCACAGGAAACCGGTTTAACTTATAACAGCTGGTTTGGAAAACCCCATTTGGAAATGCACTGGTGGCATACTGCCCAATATGCTCTCTGGGGAAGAATTGATCTTCTGGAAAAAAGCATGAGTTGGTATAAAAAGGTTGAACCTAAAGCAAAAGCCATTGCACAGCGACAGGGATTTGAAGGAGTTAGATGGCAGAAAATGACAGATAATAATGGCGATGAAGCGCCGTCCTCTATTGGTGCCTTTCTGATCTGGCAGCAGCCCCATTTCATTTATTTCGCAGAACTATGTTACAGGGATAGGAAGAATGCAGCCATATTAAACAAATACAAGGATCTTGTATTTGCTACCGCTGATTTCATGGCTTCATATCCTTATTATGATAAAGCCAAAGGAAAATATATTCTAGGTAAAGGAGTTATACCTGCACAGGAAAGATTTAAAGCGGAGGAAACTTTCAATCCTGCATTTGAACTGGTATACTGGCATTGGGCGCTGGAAGTTGCCCAGCAATGGCGGACAAGATTGAAAA
>CAMLGP010000173.1 GCA_946479535.1 uncultured Bacteroidota bacterium | reverse complement strand
CGGGATAGCTTAAGGTTATTGGAGCTGCCTTCCCCTACACGGAAAAGCAGAGAATATTTTTTTAGCCATTCTTCAGGCAAAATTCCCAGCGTACCATCATTCAGCTGAACAAATTGCTGCTTATTGGCCAATGCTCTTTTTACTTCGGCAACTGTTACTTTCTGATCCCCAAACAAAATATCAATTTTGGCATCAAACCAGTCTGTATTACTGCTGATAAATATCTTTGTCTGTGGCTTTGCAGTATTGAACCTGAAATTCTTCAACGCCTCAAATCCATACACCGGCGTTTTCATCTCATTCATCGCATCCACAAAAAGGAAGAACCAGTTATTCTTCAGCACATCTGTTCCTTTTAATGCCAGCGATCCATTCTCTTCATTGACAATAAAATTGGAATGAAGATTCTGGAGTTTGTCTACAAACACTTTCTCAACCGGCCGGTTGCGATGAACGATCAATACCTTATCATTCTGTGGAACAATGATCTCATCTCTGTCTTTTACACGGGTTTCGTATCCTTTATAAGAAAAAGAAGGTTGAAATACTAAATAATCACCTTTTTCTATCAGGAACAGTTTGACTTCCGGGTTGCCATCTTTAATTTCTTCAACCAGTCCTTTATCAAAATCAACCTTATGTTCTTTGGCTAAGGGAAGCAGGAACTGGTGAAGAGTTTTACTCCACTCATCAGCCGACACGGTCATTTTACCATCGGGCATGAACTTCTCTGCTATATGAATTACTTCATTATTCTTCCAAAGGTGAAGCTGGTTATTATAGAGATAAAAAAGTGGACTGATACTTTCATTTTCTGCAAGATCATAATCCATACCTCCAGACCGTATCCTGCATTGAATTGAATAATGAGAATTCTTTTTGACAATAAAATGCAACCCCGCTTCTTCCTTGCTTACCTGCAAGGGCTCAAGATTGGTAGTCTTGAACGGCTTTCCTTCCGGCAATAAAAAGAACAAATTATTTTCACCCTGTTCCAGGCACATTTTCTTAAGGCGTGGAAAAAGGTACTCTGTCATCAGCTCCTTTGTTTCAGCAGGCAGATCATCTTCCTCCTGATGAATGATATTTTCCCAGATACCAGAGAAGGGAGAGTTACGACTGATATATTTATTGATTTCAGTATCCTGTAATTTACGGAGCACAGTAAGTAATTGCTTGTCGTCTTCAGACAGCTTGTCTGTATCCACATATCGGCTTATATCTGGCTTCTCAACCTTACCTGCATAACCATCATTGGTCTCATTGGGCTCACCAATCACTGCATCGAGCGTAAAATGAGGATATGATTTCTTGTTCAGGTTAAAGACCACACCAAGCCTTTGTGAAAACACCGGTGCTTCTTCCTGCAATATTTCTTCTTTCGGAACTTCCCTTTCTTTCTGAGGGATCAATACTGGTTTGGGAGTGGCAACTACAGTAGCTACTCTTTTAATATTGGTATCCAGTACACGCAAAAAGGGCTTGCCTTCTTTATAGGCAAACTCAAATTTTCCAGAAAGATCATCAGCCAGTGAATATCCATAGGCTTCCAGCAGTTTATTCTTCTCCTTGTCCCAGTTCCGGATGCTGTCAAAATAATTGGCCCCGTATGCATGCAGCAATTGCAGAAAAACAATCACTTTAGGTAAACAGAGCGGATGTGCCGGATCCTCATAATCGCAACTTGTATCAAAATTCCGCTCTTCATTTTTCCGGATGAATACCTGGTAAGGTTTTCCATCAAGCTCAACTGAAGCTTTCACCGCTTCATTCTCGGCCATTTCAATAGTGGCCCTTTGTGTACGAAGGTATTTTTCTGCTTCTTCAAAACTGGCAGGAGAAGAAAGAAAGCGAAGTGTTTTAAGTTCAATGGTCTTCATTTTGGCCACTGTGTGACGCTGGTCATATTTGACATCTCCGGTTTGCAAATGACCCTTATCGATCAATTCCTGCAACTGGAAAAGAGATGCTGTTTCATGGCGACAAATATCTCCAATGTTATAGGGACAGCTGCAACGAAGAGATATATCCTTTGGATCCTTAAACTTCTGAATATAGACTTTGTAAAAAGTGCTGTAGCTATCATCTTTCACGCGAAATACAGCTGATCCAAAAAGATCATCATACTCTATGAGTTCAACAAATCCAATTGCATGAATTTTTTTCCCGCGTCGGATCACTTCATCAGTTCCATGGGTATAGACGTACTTGATTAAATGTGGTAAAGCCATTCTAATTCCGGTTTATCGATCACCAGTCTTATTTGACCGCCAGTTTATTGTCTGCCCTGGAAAAGATTACTATGGCCAAGACTGTGGACTGGTGCTTGCCCGGTGTTTGGTGACTGGTCAGGGCAATCGGCAAAGGTAAAAGGATGTATGTCAGATTTCCTTGCGAAATGAGAAGAAATAATAAAAATTTAGGAACCGAAAGGTTGCCAGAAAAATGTCTTATCTTGTACGGTTTTCCTTTCCTGATCGATAGCTTTTGATGCTATTTCTGAACTATCAACTTTCCTTCTTTGTAAACTGGAAGAATATTTGCCACATCATCTGTTAAGCAAAACTTTATATCCTCAATCAATCCGAATCTTTCTACCAGGCGATGGTAATGGGTTAACTGAGGAGCAAATTTTAGTAGATTCGATTTATTCTTGACGAACATGGTTTCCGCCATTAGTGAACTGTCACAATGAATACTAAAATGCTCTTTGATTCTATTGATCACCGCTCCGGCAAACAACGTATCCTCCAGGTTAAAACGATCTTTCCAACCTGCACATCCCAATATCACATTACGCTTCTCTGCAATCAGGTGATCACAAACGGCAGATAAATTAGGAAAAGATCCAGAGACAATACTTTCAGCTCCTTTTTCCAGGGCCATATGAAGCAGGCGCGTTCCATTAGTAGTTGTAAGTACCAGAATCTTATTCTCAATAAATTCTCTTGTATATTCCAATGGAGAATTGCCATGTTGTAATCCTTCTGCAATTTGTCCATCCCTTTCACCCGCAGCAATACCATCAATACTTTTACTGATCTCAATTGCCTTGGGAACAGAATCTACAGGTATCACGCATTTGGCGCCGTTATATAAAACAGAAGCAATGGTAGAGGTAGCACGGAAAACATCAATGATCACTACCACACTATTATTCAGATCGTATAAATGCAAAAGGGCGGGTGAGAGAGAAGTATGGAGCTCGGGCTTGCTAGTCATTCGTCAATTTACTGCTTTCGTTCAACACTTAAATAAGAGGCTTGGTTATCTGGGTTATTGGGATTTATTTCTCAAGGAATTTTTTCCATTTGTCTGATTCAGCAATTTCCTTGATCTGTTTATTTCGCTGCTCCAGTAATTTTTTCATGTATCGGGTAAGATATGTTTTGTTTACCAGTTTACCTATGCCGCCATACGGCGTTTCAAAATGGAACAGGTCAATCATTATGGTACCATTTTCGCAAGGCTTGAAATGATGTTCATGCTTTAATACCTTAAAATCTCCTTCCAGTTGTTCATCCACAAACATCTCCGGTTTTTTCATGGAAGTGATCTTTGATCGAAGCATCCTTGTTTTGAAAAAATGCTTTGCCTTCCAGGTCACCGTATCATCTTTTTCCACCATCCCAAACTGGGTACCGGCAACCGTTACTTCCTTATATTTTGCCATGGATTGTTTATGCAGGTCCACATTGCGGCTGAGATCAAAAACCCTGTCGGTTGGGGCTTGAATAAAAGTGGTCAGGTGAATCTTAGGCATAGGATCCGTAAAATAGAGAATTTAGCTATAGAACGCAAAAAGCGGTCTCAGCGTACATTGATTCCTAGGAAAATGGGATCTTGGCAACCCTCGCCTGCAGGAGTTTGTCCCGCACCTTGATGAAAATGGGAGTATCAATAGCCGCAAATGCAGTTCTTACATAGCCCATACCGATGGCCTTGCCCAAACTGGGGCTCTGCGTACCTGAGGTAACTACCCCAATAACGTCTCCCAATTGGTCCTTTATTTCATATCCTTTACGGGGTATTCCCCTGTCAATCATCTCAAAACCCACCAGTTTCTTCTGAATTCCGTCTTTTTTCTGGTTTTCCAGGAATTCCCTGGATGTAAACTCTTTGCTGAACCTGGTGATCCAACCCAGCCCGGCTTCCAGAGGGCTGGTATTATCGTCAATATCATTTCCGTACAAGCAATAGCCCATTTCCAGACGAAGGGTATCGCGGGCAGCCAGGCCAATTGGCTTTATTCCATCTGCTTCCCCGGCCCTGAATATTGCATCCCAGATCTTCTCTGCTGCATCCCCTGCATTTTCAAAATAGATCTCAACACCACCTGCTCCTGTGTAACCAGTTGCACTGATCAGCACATTATCGATCCCCGCAAATTTTCCTTTAACGAATGTGTAGTATTTCAGATTAAGAATATCGATATCCGTCAATTGCTGCAGGATCTTGGTGGCATTCGGACCCTGTACCGCCAGCAGGCAGGTTTTATCGGAAATATTATGCATTTCCACCTTTTTCGAATTATGCCTGTTGATCCAGTTCCAGTCCTTTTCAATATTGGAAGCATTCACCACAAGCATATATACCTTATTTTCTTCAATGCAATACACCAGCAGATCATCCACTATTCCTCCTTTCTCATTTGGCAGGCAACTATATTGCGCCTGACCTGCTTTTAATTTGGATGCATCATTACTGGTAACACGCTGTATAAGGTCTAATGCATTTTCTCCTTTTAAAATGAATTCACCCATGTGGCTCACATCAAATACCCCTGCATTGCGACGAACAGCAACATGTTCTTCATTGATCCCACTATAACTGATCGGCATATTGTATCCCGCGAATTCGGCCATCTTTGCACCTAATGATATATGCTTTTGTGTAAAAGGAGTGTGTTTCATTCCGCAAATGTAGATGGACAATTTGGAATATAAAATTGGAAAATTACTGGCCTGTTTTACGCGGAGCGTACGCACAGGTAATGAAAAAAATATCTTTCATGTTACTGGAATAAAAAGAAAAAGCCCCGTGATCGGGGCCTTCGTTGTCCCGGTTTTACGGGACCCAACTTCAACCTAGTTTAAAAAAATGATTTTACCATTGAAAAAACAGGAGAGGGTGAACTTGCAAATGATGGATCTTTTAAGTCATCCATACTTTCCTGATGTATTGTTACCTGCCCGGACTTTTGTTTTTTATCTTCTTCCAGCTTACGTTTTTGCTCCTGTAACTCCTGCTCCTGTTCCTTTATCTTCCTTTCTCTTTCTTCAAACTCCTGCTTTTTCCTCATTTCCCTGACAGCACTATCTATAGGCTCCTGATCATAACGGTAGTCATTAGACTGTTGCTCAAATCGCTGCTCAGGTGTTCTGCCAATCACATCTTTTAATTGTCCATCGGCCTGCATAATGTATTCAGTATTTGAATCCCACCAGAAACTGACATTATCATTAATTATGACCTCAACATTGCTCTTATATCCTCTGTGGTTTCTGTATCTTACCTCTGCTGGATTCAGTTTTCTTCTCACAGATTCATCAAACTGGATTTTTTTACCAACTGGCACCTGGATCACAACCTGTGCACGCTGTCCGCGAAACTTGCTATTAGGAAATATTGTATATCCATTATCCAGATCAAGTAGACTGTCTTTTGAAGAAACTGAATACCTAAATTCACCTGCTCTTTTTATAGCTTCCTGCCTGCTTTTACCGAAGGCGAACTTTCTTATATATACATGATAATCTGAATCCACACTCTTATCAATATCGATATCTACCATGGAGAGCCTTAATGAATCTTCCGAAAGATCCCAACCATCACCCCCGTCATTCACCCAACCGAAACGGGCAGTATATTCCAATTCAGGTTTTGATACTACCACCACCATTTTTCCAGTAGCTGGTTGCACTATGGAAACCGGCTGATCTTCAGTGTTTGCTGATAACCAATGAGCTACTTGACTCCCAAGGTCATATGGTGATCAAGCAAGGTGGAAAGAATCGATATGCCGATTGGACGGCGCTCCGAAAATTCATAATCGGTGTTGACAAGGGTAAACAGAAACTCTATGATGTAAGCAACCAGAATATTATCGAGGGACCGACTCAGGACCAGATAGATGGTCCGGAAGAGGATACTCCGGTTATGGATTTCTCCGGTTTCAAGTTTGATTAGGATACATTATGAAAAACTTTACGCTGCAATGGTGGCATTCGTTGATAGCTAGTATACTATTACTCGCTGTTATAGCAGTGATGATTATCTATCCGATAATTTTTGCTACGGTTCAAACAACCGCCAATATTGTAAACAGGAATAATTGCCAGCACAATGTTCGATGGAAGCTCGTATTTTTTTTCAACAATATCTCTCACCAAAACCATGCTTGCATCAATGCCATCGGGCTCTCCCG
>CAMLGP010000172.1 GCA_946479535.1 uncultured Bacteroidota bacterium | reverse complement strand
AGAGGTGTAGCCAGCATTTTATCCTGCCCAATTCCCAACGTCAAATTGGTACAGGAATTCCATGAGCCACGATATTCTTTATCATATACACTTGTATCAGGAATATTACCATTGTCTTCACTTGGCAGATCCACTCCCAGCCTCTTTCCCAATCCAAAGGCGTTCATGTATTGTTTCCAGTGGTCATAACCATCTCTTGTGCCTTTGAATCTGGGGTTGTCTACCGCCAGGCGGTAAACGTGAGCATAATAAGAATTACAGGAGTTAGCAATTGAAAGACGAAGGGTTGCAGCATGCCCTCCACCAGAGTGAGTACACGCAGGTTTTCCAATTCCGCATAGGGTATATCTGCCAGGGCAGGGAAATCCATAAGATGGAGTGATCAGGCCTTCATCCAATGCCACCAAGGCACCCAGTGGCTTAAATGTAGATCCTGGCGGATATTGCCCTTTAATAGCACGATTCAATAAAGGACCTTTCACATCCAGTACTAACCTGCTATAGTTTTTATTTTTTTCAGGACCAGTCAGTTCATTTGGATTGAAATTGGGCCCCGATACCATCGTCAATATGCCGCCTGTTTTGGGATCAAGTGCCACCACTGCTCCAACCTTATTGGTCATAAGCTTCTCTGCCAACTGTTGAAGTTCTACGTCAAGGTAAGTACGCAAACCGCGGCCGGCTACCGCAGCTGTATCAAATATTCCTTTTTCATAAGACCCTACCAGGCGATTGTGATTGTCTTTGATGAGATACTGCACACCACGTTTTCCCATCAATACTTTTTCATAGATCGCTTCCAGGCCGCTCTTTCCGATATAATCCCCCTGCCGGTAAAAATCACCCGATCGTTCAATATCCCTGGTGTCAACTTCATTGATATTACCCAATATATGACCAGCCACATTAAAGGGATATACACGCACTGGTCTTTCAATTAAGGCAAAGCCGGGAAAACGCCAGCTATTCTCTTCAAATCTCGCCTGCATCTGTGGTGTTAACAATGCCTCAAACACAGATGGACGGACAGTGTTCTTATTCTTATAGATAACATCCCTGATCCGTTTCACAAAATCGGCTGTATCCATCTGCATCAGCGTACAAAAAGCAGTTGTGTCAAAATTCCTTATCTCCGCCGGAGTGACCATAAGGTCAAACATGATGGCATTGTTTAATATTGCCTTTCCTTTACGGTCATATATTATTCCTCTTTCAGGATAAACTATTTTAGGGAAGACTGCATTGTCCATCGCCAGTTTACTATACTTGCCGGAGATTAATTGCAGGTTGAAGAGCTGGGCAAGAATTACAAGAAATGCCAGTAGAAAGATGAGACGGATAATTCGGCTTCGCGACTGGTTAAACACAGGCATAGGTAAGATACAATGAGCCGGGATGACCGGGAGACGAGATATTTATTAGCAATTACAAAGTACGCATGGGAAAAGACGCTTTCCAAATCTTCCGCTTAATATATTTTTCTTTTAAGAAAACTTTCAATAGTACTATCGGAGAAACGCTATGTTTCGTGGGACACGAACCATGGCAACGAAACATGGCACCGAACCACGGCCCCTGAAATCTCCTGCTATGCCGTATTAGTACGAAATTTCAACCGCCTTGGGAAGAGAAGTTCAACAATGATCACCAGTAACATGCTGATTGCAGTAGTGGAAGCTACCTTGATCAGGAAGCGCAGGAAGGATCCAAATGAAAGCCATTCCAGGAAAGTCAGCAATCCATGGTGGGCAAGGGTGAGCACTAATACATATACGAGATAGGGAGTCCAGCCCATGGCACGGGGAGAAGGTTCCCGGTAATTAAATCCTGATATATCCTTGGGAGTAAGTACTCCAATCACGAATGGTCTCAGATAGGCTATCAGTACACAGGCAGATGCGTGAAGGCCGGGCGTCATGGTAAAGAAATCAAGTACCAATCCTGTCAGAAAGGCTATAAACATGAGCCCTATACGGGATATGGAAAACGGAAGCCAGAGTACAAACAGGAAATAGATGTAGGGAATTATGAACTGATGTAGATGCGGGATCTTGTTTAGCAGGTACACCTGTATAATGATGAACAGGGCGAACCGGATTATATTTCTCACTAGATCACTCACCTGCCTGTTTTTTTATTCTCATCTATCTTTTTGCGTGTTTCCTGTAAAAGTTCGCTCTGGTCTTCATATTGGAGATTTTCCACTACCTGTACCTGCTGCAGGTCATTAAAATTGGCCCTGGTACGCACTTTCAGAATATAGAAAGTGCTTGAATTATCAGGAATAACTTCCTCAATGGTGCCAACCATGTGACCAGGAGCAAAACTGAGCGAGTAATTGCCCGTCAGCACCGTATCCCCTTTCACAATTGAATCACTCTTTGAAATACCATTTAGCGTGAGGAATTTTGGATTCTTCCCGTCCCAGGAGATCAGGCCAGTGCTACCAGTCTTCTTAACCAGTACACTTACCTTATTCTGTATATGCAGCATACTCATTACCTGGCTGTAGTTGGGACTTACATTTACAATTTGTCCAACCAGTCCTCCATCTGAACTGAACACACCCATATTATCTTTCATACCCTGGTTGGAACCCCGGTTGATCTGGATATAATTCTTTTCGGAATTAACGGTACTGTAAACTACCTGAGCATCCCGCCAGATAAACCGCCGATAATGACCCAGCGTATCAAAAGGAACCGTATCAGTTACAAGTCTTGAAGAGGTATCCAGTCTGGCAAAATTGCTTGGGAGAAGATTGAGAAGGGAATCATTCATCTTCAGCAGTCGCCTGTTCTCTTCTTTCATCCGGAAAAAATCTTCTGCGTTATTGTATTTGGAGTTGAACCAGCCTGTTATTTCATTTGCGGCACCCAGGCCTTTGGCTCTGTGAAAACGATTATAGGTAAACAGGAACCACAATGCTACCGCCTGCAGCACGAGGAAAAATAAAAACGTAAAATACCGACGAATGAATAGGAATATGTTACGCAAGGGGGATAGGTTTAGAGACCATATTTATCTCATAACAAACGGATACTTGTCGTAATTCTTCAAAGCAATCCCTGTACCACGAACCACACTTTTCAGGGGATCATCAGCCACATGAACGGGTAATTTGATTTTTTGTGATAACCTTTTGTCAAGGCCTCTTAACAAAGCGCCACCACCGGTCAGGTAAAGTCCACGACGGTAGATATCAGCAGCCAGCTCGGGTGGAGTTTGCTCCAGTGCTTTGAGTATGGCTTCTTCTATTTTGAAAATGCTTTTGTCAAGTGCCTCAGCAATTTCCTGGTAGCTGACCATGATCTGCTTTGGAATACCAGTTACAAGGTCACGACCGTTTACAGGGATATCTTCAGGCGGGTTGTCCAGATCCTTCATGGCAGCCCCAACGTTGATCTTAATCTGTTCAGCGGTACGTTCACCGATCAGCAGGCTATGGTAGCGGCGAAGAGCTTCCATAATATCAGCGGTAAACTCGTCACCTGCGATACGGATACTCTGGTCACACACGATACCGGCAAGGGCGATCACAGTAATACCGGTGGTACCACCGCCGATATCAATGATCATATTACCAACAGGCTCCTCTACATCTATCCCGATACCCAGGGCGGCAGCCATAGGCTCATGTAAGAGGTAAACTTCTTTAGCGCCAGCCTGTTCTGCACTGTCGCGCACTGCTCTTTTTTCAACTTCAGTAATAGAGGAAGGAATACATATCATCATGCGCCAGCTGGGAGGAAACAGGGGTTTTTTGGGGTAAACCAGCTTGATCAGTTCCCGGATCATCAGCTCGGCTGCGTTAAAATCTGCAATTACGCCATCTTTCAGGGGGCGCACAGTACGGATGCTCTCATGGGTTTTTTCATGCATCATCAAAGCCTTCTTGCCCACAGCCAGTACTTCCTTTGGATTATTCCGGTTAAGGGCAACAATACTGGGCTCATTTACCGCAACTTCATCATTGTGTATGATGAGGGTATTGGCTGTTCCCAGA
Organism: uncultured Bacteroidota bacterium; assembly: GCA_946479535.1. The sequence goes on along the minus strand of CAMLGP010000172.1, from coordinate 2,424 downwards.
TCCATCGCTATTTCTTGTGTAAACCAGTTAAAAAGTCCCATTCGTATTTATTGGATTTAAATAGTGAGCAAAGTTGAAGGAATAATTTGAATTAGCAAAGTAAGAATCAAACACTGGTTTTTCATTTACACAATTGCGTGAATGACTTTAACGAAGCCACCCTGCTTCTATTATAATAATATGTAAATATCTTTTTCAAAATGGTTTTCCTTATGTACAATGCAATCATCTATCCAGTTTCAGAATGGTAAATCGATAAAAGCTAAGTGTATTTTCTAGCTACTGCCATGTGTCACTTGCCATGGTTCGTGTCTCACGAACATTGCCAGCCGTAAATTATGGTTCGTGGGGCGCCTGAATGAACGCGCGTGAACCATGGCAAAGTATCAGGCCAAAGCGTGAATAACTGCCCGGATCTCCTGCAGCACCTCACCCCAATCTGAGGCTGCTGTAATTTGCAGGATTACTACTGACGAACAACTACGTCAACCCCTGGAAATCCTCCCCCGGACTAACCAGCCATACATAACTGAAAAATTGCTACTCCTATGGCCATAAAGGACTTATAAAGCCTTATTGAACAAGTTTGGCACAAAAATGGCAATTGACAGGTGAATTAAACAATAACCAACTTCCCCTAAAGTCAAATTTTATGAGAAAGGTTTTAATCCTTACAGTTACCGTTCTATTTCTCAGTTTCAGCGCTACTGCTCAAAGTAAAAGTGCCAACAGTACCGACTACAGAACCGCCCTGGGCGTGAAAGTGTGGGATGGGGCTGGAATTTCCCTTAAACATTTCTTCAATTCCCAAAATGCCGGTGAACTGATCGGTTATTTCTGGAGGAATGGCGTACGTTTTACAGGTCTTTTCGAGATCCATGGTGATATTAATGGTGCCCCCGGCCTCAAATGGTATATTGGACCTGGTGCGCATATTGGCATCTACGGTGATAAGTATGGTGATGGCGTCTTTGCCGGCCTTGATGGCGTAATTGGTCTTGACTACAAATTCAATGGCGCTCCGATCAACGTGTCGCTCGACTGGCAACCTTCCTTTGAATTCGGCGCCGGACGTGGATTCTATGGCAGCTGGGGTGGCTTAGGTATTCGTTATACCTTCTAACCAACAAGCGTCTTACATAACAGTAACAAATTAGCATTGGCAGCAGCCAGTGCTTTTTGTTTACAGGAACCCGAGCCTTTTTTCCATGGATGGAGTAAGAATGGGCAGTTTTCCTGATTCTATAAGGAAACTATTTAAACGGGCAATGTCCCGGAAAATATAATGCCTGTCAGCCGCCCCTTTCAGATAATCCTTGCCACTGCTACCACCAGTACCAATCCTGCTCCCAATCATCCGGTGCACCATATTCATATGGCGATAACGCCAGGAACTAAGCTGTTCATCAATCTCAAGTAATGCATTCAATAACTGGAAAGGCAATTGCAACATTGGATAGCGGCGATAGAGCATGATAAATAAAGCCGATCTGGCTGCATCAGGCGATAAACTTCCATCACTGGAAGCTGACTGATTCATAAATGTTTCATCAAAGGCCTGTAGGTTTGATTTTTCAGCATCTGATAAACTGTGTTCATAGCGGTAACGATACTCTGCCCAAAAGGAATGTGCTTTTTCTTTACTGCCATGAACCAAAAAACCATCCCAATTACTCTTTTCTTCAAAGAAGGGCATTCGTTCCAGCCATTCATTGACCAATTGCAGAACATTCTTTTGTTGTTCCGCTTTTTTGATCAGTTTGATATGTTCTTCTCTTAACTGAGAAGTATAATATTCTTTTCCGTGACGCTGCTCAAATTTCAAACCCAGCTTGGCCTCTATCTCCTTGAATTGCCAGCTCTGAAATCCGGAAGCAGGCCTGAGCATATCCCTAAAGTCCAGGAAATCCATGGGCGTCATGGTTTCCATTATCTCGATCTGGTTGACAAGCAACCGTAAAATTGAAACGCACCGTCTCAAACGGTGTACGATCATTTCAAGATCAGGAGAATTATCATTGAGAGAAGGCCGGTCCATGATCTCCAGCACAGAATCTATTTCATGATGTAGTTGTTTGAACCATAGTTCATAGGCCTGATGAATGATGATGAACAGCATTTCATCATGTGCGCTCATGCCCTGCTTATCACTTTCAGGCATCTGGGAGTTCAGTATCTTATCCAGCTGAAGATAGTCGTGATAATTCATGAGGCGAAGATAAAGAAGGGACCTTATTTGAACTCGTTTCATATATCTGTACGGAAATACATTCCATTGAAACCAACGTACTGGAGTACATCCTGGGAAGTATCAACTGCTTCCTGGATAGTGGAACCATAAGAGGTAACACAAAACACACGTCCCCCACTGGTAACTATCTGCCCGTCTTTTTCTTTGGTTCCGGCCTGGAACACCATGGATTG
>CAMLGP010000171.1 GCA_946479535.1 uncultured Bacteroidota bacterium | reverse complement strand
CAATAAGAACCAGCTGGAATTGCTGGATACACTCCGCATTACACAATTGCATTCCCCGGTCCAAAAGGATGTCTGGAAGACGAAGAACCAATATCTATCTTTCGCATTCAAACAGTTTGCGTTCCAGATCTCAGGCGGATTTGTGAATGTTTATTCTGATTACAATATCAATCCCGGTTTTACCAAAAAGACATTTGACCGTACCATCATGAGATACGATACCGGATTTAATAAGAAGGATTCTGTATTCTGGAATAAAAACCGGCCTGTTGCCCTGGAAAGGGAGGAGCGACGGGATTTTGTATTTAAGGATAGTTTAAACAGGGTCCGGAATGATTCATTTCGGTCACGAAGGTATCTTGATTCATTACGCAGGAATCAGAAACCAATTACACCCAAGGGAATATTATGGACGGGGCAGTCTCATAATTTTTACGGAAAAAGGTCCACGCTGACCTGGAGTCTCAAGCCATTGATCACCCAGCTAGAATATAATACGGTAGAAGGTGTATCTGTCAATGTGGAGCAAAATTTCCGGTTAAATAAACCAAAGAGTAAGAATACCTATAGCCTGCAATGGAACACACGCTATGGCTTCAGCAATACGCACCTGAATTCCTATGGTGAGTTCAGGATCAGTCCGAAGAGATATTCTTACCGAAACCGGTATTTTCAACTGGCGGGTGGAAAGCGACTAAGCCAGTTTAATCATGACAACCCAATCAATCCACTTACGAATGCTTTGTATACACTGCTTGGCAGAAAGAACTACATGAAGGTTTATGAGAACTGGTTCGGCAGCATGGAATACAATAACAGATTGGACATTGGTCTGCGATTTACTATTAATGCCACATATGAAAATCGTTTGCCGGTAGAGAATACAACTGATTTCTCGGTTAAGAATAAAAATGGAAGGCAAATGTTGCCCAATCATCCCTATGAACTGGCATACATTCCATTTGAAAACCATCAGGCATTGGTGACCAGTGTAACATTATCCTGGCAACCCGGACAACATTATATAGAGTTTCCCTATAGAAAGGTGCCGATCGGTTCAAAGGCTCCCACATTTACACTTGAATATGCCAAAGGCATTCACAAATTATTCGGCAGTGATGTTGACTTTGATAAATGGGAATTCACAGTTAATGACAGGATGAACTTCAAAATGGGAGGGGAGTTCCAGTATAAAATTGGTATCGGGGGATTCTTAAACAATAAGCAGGTTCAGATCCCTGACCTTAAACATTTTAATGGTAACCAGACATTTTATAATATCAAATACCTGAACAGTTTCCAGCTGGCATCCTATTATCGCTATAGCAATGATGAAGAAATTTATGCCTATGGCCATGCTGAACATCATTTCAATGGATTGCTCACAAACAAGATTCCTCTCTTTAATAGACTTAAATGGAACCTCGTGGCTGGCTCTAACACCTTCTTTGTAGATAATCACCATTATTACGTTGAGTTATTTGGAGGCCTGGAAAATATCTTCAAATTATTCCGGGTAGACTTTGTAACTGCCATACAGCGAAAAGCCGAACATACTTACGGAATAAGAATTGGACTCGGGGGATTACTGGGTGGGAAGATGCGCTTTTCCGAATAATTAGTACTTTTGCGATTGAAATTTGGTGCAGCCTGCAACTGCCCAATTAATAAAATTTTCTCCGCCTTAGGCGGGGGATCAAATTTCAAGGATTTTTTACAAGATGGCACTTCATAACCGCGTCTCCCGGAAGGAGCTAAAGGAACGTATTCAAAACGATCCCACTCCACGAACAACCTTGTCATTTTACCGCTATTTCAGAATTGAGGATACCGCAGTATTTAGAAATACACTTTACACCCAGTTAAGTGAGTTACAGGTATTGGGACGTATCTACATTGCCCATGAGGGCATCAATGCCCAGATCAGTGTGCCATCAGCTAAACTGGATGAATTAAAGGAGCTATTAAATGGAATTCCCCATTTGCAGGATCTTCGATTGAACATTGCCGTGCATGATGATGGAAAGTCATTCTATGTGCTGGATATAAAGGTCCGCGACAAGATAGTTGCGGATGGGATTACTGATCCTGGGTTTGATATGGAGAATAAGGGCCGGTATGTCAATGCAGACGAATTCAATCACCTTACTGCCGATCCGGATACCGTTGTGATTGATATGCGGAATCATTATGAATATGAAGTAGGTCATTTCAAAAATGCCATTGAGATCCCCAGTGATACTTTCCGGGAACAACTACCAGCGGCAGTTGAATTGATGAAGAATAAAAAGGACCAGAATATCATTATGTACTGCACGGGTGGGATTCGCTGTGAAAAAGCCTCTGCATTTATGCTCCACCATGGATTTAAGAATGTATTTCATTTAGAAGGAGGCATTATTCATTACAGCAATCAGGCCAGGGAAAAGAATCTGGAGAATAAATTCATCGGTAAAAACTTTGTTTTTGATGAAAGGCTGGGGGAGCGGATCACAGAAGATATCATTGCTCATTGCCACCAATGTGGTCAGGCCTGTGATACCCACGTCAATTGCGTAAATGACGCCTGCCATCTTCTGTTCATCCAGTGTGAAGCCTGTAAGGAGCGTTTTGAGGCCTGCTGCAGCCAGGAATGCCAGGATTTTATCCATCTTCCAGCTGATCAGCAGAAAGCCCTTCGCAAGGGGGTTGATAAGGGGCAAAATATATTCAATAAATCAAGGTCCCGGATCAGACCAAATTTGCCCGAAAAAAGACAGTAAAAAATACAGGTCTGAGCGCCTTACAAATCAATACTTTAAATAATCTGTATTTTTTCCAGCAATTTCAGGGTTTTTCTGGATAATAAGGGTTGACAATGCAAGCCTCAAGTATTACTTTTAGGGCCTGCCTGTCAGAAAGGTAGGCATATCGTCCAATACCGCCTTCTATGAAATCTTTTGAGCAGAAATCACAAGATACTCCGGAAAAATTTAGCTTCTTAGGCTTTGCGGGCCCGTTCCAACTTGCTCAGGGTTTTTTAGATACAATTATACAGGCATTTTACTCCACAGCCATTTACATTAAACAGGGAATCAGACATTCATTTAGTTCCATTGGTTTTTTATGGCAGGTTGCCGTAAAAAAAAACCGGTTTTATCTCAGGCGTTTCCAGATTAACCTGGTGAACCTTCATGATCAGTTATGTTCCCAGGGTGTTACAAATGAGATGGATGAAACACAACGGAGAAGATTGCTGCTGCTGAACCAGATCAATATTCTGCAATTCATCACCAGCCTCCTGATACCTTTCCTGGCTCTTTTCAAAACAAGGGGAGTTTCCATCAGTTCATTCTGTATTTCGCTGGCGCCGGTTATCGTTTGTGCCATAGTGCTTACGCTAAATGGACTTAGAAAATATAACAGTGCATTATTATCGTACTTCATACTTTCTCCATTTGCAGCCTGTCTTATCTATATGGATGGGATGAACCTGGGGATGGACCTGTATTTTATCATGTATGGTATCCTTGCTGTATTCTTCCTTCAGGAGATCAGTCAGATGGTCCTTTCCGTAAGCTTTTCCATGATCAGTTATTTTATGCTGGTAGTAGTGATCAAAAACTATACTTTCCATTTGAAAGATGCCAGTCCCGGATTTTATTATTTCAATCAGGTAGTAGCCATTTTCTTTATATTTTATGGTCTTTACCTTATCATGAAAGAAAACAGCGGTTACCAGGGATTCATTCTAAAGAAAAATGACGAACTTAATCAGGTGAACCTGGAAGTGGAGCAAAAGAATGAGATCATCAGCATTAAAGCCAGGCAGCTGGAGGCACAAACAGACCAGCTGACTGCTCTCAATACATTCCAGACAAAATTATTCTCCATTATATCTCATGACCTGAGAGCTCCCGTATTTGCCCTGCGCGATCTATTTAATAATGCAGCAGGACAACAGATCTCCGCTGAAGATGTAAAAGAATTGATCCCTGATGCTGCGAGTGACCTAAGTTATACTGCCAGTCTCATGGAAAACCTGCTGCAATGGGCAAAGAGCCAGCTTGCAACGGGTGAAAAGAACGCTCAGATCCTCGATGTTTCTGTGCTTATACAGGAAGTAATGCAAATACTGAGACTGCCGGCGGAAACAAAGAAGATCAGCCTGGAGAATAAGGTCAATGAACCGCTTCATGTGTTTGCAGATAAGGATATGATCAGTTTGGTGATCAGGAACCTTGTATCAAACGCTCTCAAATTTACTTCTTCCAATGGCAGGGTAGTGGTAGAGGCTAATCAGGCTGGGTCCACTGTTGAGGTATTTGTAAAGGATAATGGCAGTGGTATGAGCATGGAAACCTTGCAAAAGATAAATGCAAATAACTTCTTTACCACAAAAGGGACAGCTAATGAATCAGGCACAGGCCTGGGATTGATGCTCTGTAAAGAGTTTCTTGCCAAAAATGAAGGACGTATGTTTGTGGAAAGCACAGAAGGAAAGGGAAGTGTATTCTCCTTCTCCCTTCCTGCCGGCGAATAATCAGCTTAATTAATTTTCATCCATTTAATGCAAACAGGCTGACCAACAGCTATGCGTTTTCCTGTGTCAGTTAAAGCCCCAGTGCTTTTATCACGTTTGAAGACTACAATTTCATTGGTGCCCTGGTTAGCCACCAGTAAAAATTTCCCTGAAGGGTCAATATTGAAATTGCGGGGTGTTCTCCCCAATACAGATTGATGACCTGCCTCTGTAAGTATTCCGCTTGTGGGATCTATATTATACCAGACGAGATCATTTAAATTACCGCGGTTGGAACCATACAAAAATTTCCCATCAGGAGAAACATGAATATCAGCACTACCGGGAGTTGCTTTTTTGGTAGTATCCCAGGTTGAAATGCGTTGAAGAAGTTTGAGATCACCTTTCCTGTATTGATAGGCTGCTACCTGGCCTGCCAGTTCATGGATCACATAGGCGTATTTATTGTTAGGAGCAAAAGTGATATGCCTTGGGCCGGCGCCAGATGCAGCAGCAGCGAATCCGCTTTTTGCATTGTTTGTCAGCTTTCCGGTTTTGCTGTCAAACTTATAGATCATCACCTTGTCCAGGCCAAGATCTGGTACATAAAGCCATTTATTATCCGGAGAAACTACTGTACAATGCACGTGGGGCCCTTCCTGTCTTTGTTTATTGGGACCTAATGTTCCGGCGTGTCTGATCGTAGAAGGTGCACCCAGACTTCCATCATTATTCACAGCGTAAGAGGATAAGGTTCCGGAAGAATAATTTCCTACAAAAACCCATTTACCTGTATTATCCACCTGCACATAGCAGGGATTGTCTCCACCACTGGATTGGGTGTTAATTTGGGTCAGCTTTCCATCCTTCTTATTGAAGGAAAAAGAGGAAACTTTTCCACCTCCGGGAACTTTTGCATCCACTTCCTGCACCGCAAATAAATACTTTTCATTGGGTGAAATGCTGAGATAGGAAGGATTTTGGATGGGCACAGAAGATACCGGAGCAGATTCTCCTGTAGAAGTGTTAAACTTATAAACATAAATGCCTTCACTTTTACCGGGACTTGTATAGGTACCAACGAACATATAATATTCATTATCCTGGCCAATAGCAAACAATGCGCTGAAAGCAACAATCGTAGAGAATAAAAATTTTTTCATTTAACAAATTACGGAAAAAGCTTTGAGTAAATGTTAACAATTGACTGTGATAGATAGACCATTTTCAGGTTTAGGTAACTATAATATCAGTTCGTGTGAATAGAGTGGAAATTTTCTGATTAGCGCTTTATGACTACAAATATGCTCACGTAGCTTGATGACATTTAGTATTCGCCAAAACTGCGTGACATTTTAACAAGTTGTAAATAAACCATTCGCTCTCTTTTGTCTTCTAACGAATGTTAATAATCAGCAACATTCAAAAAACCATTATTAGTATGAAAAAGATATTTACTATTTCATCCCTGTTGATTGTAGCGGCTTTACTTTTTGCAGGTTGTACCAAAAGAGGCTATGGCGGTAATGAAGAAGACTACTGGCTTTCCAGGGAAAGTGGAGTAGTTGTTTATAGTGATGATTACTGTCCCTATTATGTTATTGAAACCCGCAGTGGGTATACTATTATTGAATCAGTTGGCACCTATGCTCCATATGAAGACGCCGTTATCTATGGGGATCTCAGCCGTAAAGGGCTAATGGATCTTTATAACCGGTCAAGGGGAACAATTATTCGTGGGAATGTAGTGGAATACTGGCTTACCTATGATGAGGCTCAGTATATGATCGATAATCTTTGCTACACCGGATACAAGAGCGCAGATGGTACCGCAAAGAAGAAAGTTATTAAGAAAACCACTACTTCAACTACAAACTAAATCAGTATTTTGAAAAGTCCAATTTCGAAATTGGACTTTTCAAAATTGAAT
>CAMLGP010000170.1 GCA_946479535.1 uncultured Bacteroidota bacterium | reverse complement strand
ATAGTATGATTGAGGTGTACCAACCCCTTCAAATTTGCCAGGGATCAAAGGTGAATCCTTTACTGCTTCTTGCGGGGACAGTGCGCTTACTTTTGCGTATTCATCTTTCAGGTATTGGAGGTTGATGGACCGTTTTCCCATCATGTGTGATAGCAATTTGGTATCTGTTGTGTCTGTATAATAATAACCATAGATGACATTGGATCCTTTGCGATGTACATAAATGGGTTTATCTGTAGCTGGATTTACAAAAAGTGGATGCGTGTATCTTCCATTCTGCGTACTGCTGGCTGGAAGTTTTACCTTCTCGAGCCATTTGATCGCATCCGGTATATGCGTAAGAAATTTGCGGTTGCCAGTATATTGATAAAACCTGAGACATAACAGGCAGTTATTTAAAGTGTAGCTGGGTACATAAGCAGTGGGTTCATAGGTGCGTGCACCTGAAACCTGCATTTTCATATTGTATTGCTGTCCCCAGGCACCATTCTTACCCTGTACCAACAGGTAAAAATTCATTCCCTTAAAAATTGGTTCAAGGAATCTCTGTTCTCCCAGGGTCTCATAACAGTGAATGAGAAACAGTACATTCTCCCAGATTACATCGTCATTAAAAGTATAAAAAGAAGAATAGTCCGGATGACCTGCCTTATTAAAATCATGTTTAAGGGGATAACGCTGCGGCCATCCGCCATTGGGATATTGACTATTGAGGATAAAATTGATAGCCTTGTCCAAAGCCGGTTTGTATTTGACATCCAGTTTTTTCAGATATATTCTCAGGAGAAAGCGTGCGGCATCTGAAGTAACATCATCATCATAAGTGCTGTTTCCATAATAGTGCTGAAATTCTTCCAGTCGCCATCCATTTTTCCCAATGGTGGCGTACCATTTCTTAAGAGACCGGTCTCCGGCAAAATCAATCAGGTAGTTCCATCCTCCCTCACTACTTTGTCCCCAGATCATGGCTGCTGCCGCTTTTTCAGCAGCCTGGTAATAATATTCATTACCTGTTACATCATAGGCATCCAGTAGCATGTTGCCAACACTTACTGTACCTCCATCCTGTACCCAGATCATGGTTTTATAGGCTTCCATTTCACCCCAACGCCTGGAACGATCAGGTAAATAATACCAGACAAAACCACCACTGATACTTACACTATCCTCCATATATTTTGTGGCTTTGTACATAGCCTGTTCGGCCTGTTGAGAGAGGGATTCATTCTGGGCTAAGGCAATATTACAGTAGAGGGCGGTGAAGAGAGCAATAGCCTTAAGACAATTAGGGGCAAGCATAATATTGTATAAGGAAATAAAGCAATCGTAATCGTTCTATTTAAGAAAATCCATCCTGGCGGGAGTAAAAACATCAACCAGCGTACCCACTTCCAGTGCAACAACACCATGCACCAGATCAGGAGCAACAAAGAAGCAATCTCCCTTTTCAAGTATTGACTTTTTGCCGTCAATAGTTACTTCAAACCTTCCTGATTCTACATAAGATATCTGGCGGTGAATATGGTGATGTAATGATCCGATGGCTCCTTTCTCAAAACGGACACAAACCATCATGACCTGATCATCATGTCCAAGAATTTTGCGTTCTACTCCTTTTTCTGTTTTTTCCCACCCAATAGTTTCTGCCTTGATAAAAGATTGTTCTCTGATTGATTCCATAATTAATAAGTAATATTATCTTACCTGAAGGTACTTATATAACCCGAGTAGCTTTTTAGTATTACCGGGAACGTTTGCGTAAAAGAAAATAAGCTGTTAACCCTGGATGTGATTGTAGTCTTAATGACAATGCTGTCAACTGGGCAAGATCCTATGACCTGCAAACCAACAAGCCATTTTTCTGTGACAGGGATGGTATCAAGAAGAATACACTGGCCGAAATTGGAAATGAGTGAAGAGCCGGTTATGCCTGGTATGGAACGTGGCCGCTGAAACTGGTAACAGAAGAATACCCTGAGTGGAACAGGAAGAACCCTTAATCATCATCGTCATCATCCTTAATTCCTCTGTCTTCTTTATGGTTTCTTTTCAAAAAAGCGGCTCTGACGGGTGATGGGGCTGGCTTACCTTTTATTCCCTGCCATAAGATCTCATTGAAAACAAGATCTGGGACGGCATCTTCTTTTGACCACTCATACTTTTCTGATAAAGTTGCCATTGCTGTACTTCCCGGATTCTTATCATTCAGGTCAATATTGGCAGGAAGGTGTTCAAATGCGCTATTATCGGGCTGACTGGTGAAAGATCGCCACAAGGGAGTTGCTGCCGCATCATATTGCGTCATGGGTGGCAGGCCAAGTATTAATTCAATCGTTCGCAATATGCCAGAAGTAGAGTACATGGTATGATCTACCGTTCTCCGTTTTACATAAGGTCCAACAACATATACCGGGCTACGATGTGCATCAACATGATCTGGACCATTCTGCGCATCATCCTCAAGAATAAACACTACACTTTCTTTCCATACAGGACTTTTACTCAGGTAATCAATAAACATCCCTACCGCAAGATCATTATCCGCTGCATGTGCAAAGGGAGTTGGCCTGCCTGCCCTCATTCCTTCAGTATGATCATTTCCAAACCGTATGGTATTTAACTGGGGCAGGGCATTTATAGCCACCAATGAATCGAAATCTTTTTGCCAGCGATAAAAGCGAAACGTGTCCCTGATTGAGAGATCATATCCCGGGTAATCCCCAAAATGACCTTTCAATGCATCCAGCGAGGGTTTATTAGCAGAGACAAACTCTCCATAAGATCTGTAACTCACATTATTTCTTTTACAATGGTCCCAAATAAATCCATCCCGGTTATTGGCAATTTTTCTTTCACCTTCTCCTCCGTAAGTACCTCCACGACCGCCATAACTGGAGGGCCAGGTCTTTTCCAGGTAATCATTGGCATAAGCACCCATGCTCCAGTTATGTCCATCAGCACTTACTTCTGCATCCACATAGAAATTATCCAGCAATGCAAATTCCTTTACCAGTTTATGCTGGTTAGGCGTTACTCTTTCACCAAACAATACTAAACTGGTATCACCATTACCATTGGATACATCACCGAGCACCTGGTCGTAAGTTCTGTTCTCTTTAATAATATAGAATACATACTTCATCGGGGACTTATCTCCAACTTTCATAGGAATAGGATTACCAGCTTCACCACCGGGATTCAATTCCTTTTCTTTGGTATAAGGTGTATTGGTATAAACTGAGCGGGAGTAAACACCAAGCTGCTCGGCAGATGGCTCCTTAATTATGCTTAATGTGCCACGAAAGAGACCGGCGATATATTGCACCTTCATGGGACGGGTACTGTCACCGGCATGCCGTAAAACCACCTGTCCGGCACCTGTGGGATTTGGACCCCAGGGATTAGCCTGAGAAGACAATCCTTTTCCATTAGTTACATAAATAGTTTTGCCGATTACTTTAACATTAGTAGGATACCAGCCTACAGGTATAAATCCTTTTGATTTGCTCTTGCCGGGTCTTGATATATCAAATACGGAAAGACAGTTATTATCAGCATTGGCTATATACAATGTCTTTTCATCTTCACTAAGGGCCAAACCATTACTGGTAGAACCACTCGGTGCGTGGGGATAAAGTGCAGTATTAAGTGTTTCAACAACCTTGTTGGTCTTTGTATTAATGATGGAAACAGTATTGTCATTGGCTAAGGCCACAAATAAATACTGTCCATTTTTGCTGAACACCATTTCATTGGGGTGACTGCCGGTAGGAATACTATCGGTTAGCTTTTGGGAGGCAATATCATAGATCAATATTTTATCTCCACCCCATGAACTGATATAGAGTAATTTTTTATCCCTGGAGAGCTTGCATGTATAGGCTTCGTTTCCAATCGATATCTTATTGACGATTTTTTTAGTTGCCAGATCAAATACATAAAGGCTATTATCTTCTTTGGTAACCACAAATAATTTCTTATGGATGCTTTCATCAATTTCCAGACCTGCAGTACCTACACGGTTCGGCCATTTTTCCCCAAGTATAAATGAGTCAACCAGGTGAAGCTTATTCTTGATTATGCCATATTTATTGACCCTGTTATCATGACCACCAGATGCGTAGATGAACTGGTCATTTTTGCTAAATGCCAGGCCGTACCATGACTTAGGGATAATTATACTGTCAACCTTTTTACCGGCTACACGATCGATCAACTCAATAGTTTGAGTGCTTTGCCCATTATTGGTAACGGCTAGCCATTTTTTATTATTGCTTACTACAAGGTTAAGTGGAAGATCACCCAGGTTAATATTCTTTCCTACAGGAGTTAAAGACCATCCATTGGGCAGGCCAACCCTTTTAGATTCTAGCTCAGCAAGTGTCTGTGCACTGGAAGATTGGAAAATAAAAAGTGCAACGATGGACAATGCTACGATCAGGAGGTTTTTTCTCATACTGCGAAGGTCTTTTTCAGATTGAATAAAGCCACTAATCAGTGTATTGATAACCTAAAAATAACGAGAATAAGTATTGCAAAAACGGAATATGATTGCCGGAATCTGCGGCTGCGATTGTGTAAGGCCGACTACCCTTATTTTTGAAGTTCAAAACTAAAGCTGTGGCAAGATCAGCATACTGTGTTTATGTGGTTGAGCTATCAAAAAGAGTATTTACTGAAAACTGGAGGTTTAGGGAAGCGAACCCTCAGTTTAATGGAGTACTGGAATGCCTGTATGTAGGAATGACAAGCAAAACGCCAGCAGAAAGGTTCAAACAGCATAAAACCGGGTATGTAAATAAAAAGGGTGTCAAGCTATCAGCTTATGTGGTTCACAAATATGGAGCATATTTACGTCCCAGCCTTTACGATCATATCAATCTCAAACCAATGACGCGGGCTCAGGCGCTGGTCATGGAAAAGAAGCTCGCTTTGGAATTGAGGAGAAAGGGGTATGCAGTCTGGTTTAATTAAAGCCAGGCCGGTATTAATAAGGGGAAAGAAGTATTTGAATCCAAATGCGCGAAGTGTCACGGCACAGATGGTACATTGGCTATGTCAAAACATTCAGAAAATGAGAGGTCTTTAATCTATGGGAAAAGCGGCATAAAGTATAGTTAACTAAATATTTAGTTGTTAAACTAAAGCTTTAGTTATATGTTTGTTGCATGGGTAAAGTAGCCGTGATCATCCTATGTTTAACGGGATTCTTATTTTGGTTCCCTGCAAATGGCCAGCAGGCAGACACTATAAAAAATGGTAAACCAATTGATTCTGCCCATTTATCTCCGTTTAATAAGCAGTTAAAAGAAGTTGTTATAACGGGTCAAAAATCCAGGTACATAGAATACCAGTTGGATAAAACGATTATAAACCCCAATGCCCTTATATCCACAGCCGGTGGTACTACGCTGGATATCCTGAATGCTGCTCCCGGAGTTTTTGTTGACATGAATGGAAACATAAGCTTAAAAGGAAAGGAAAACGTTATTATTTATATTGATGATAAACCTTCCTATCTAATGGGAAACGATCTGATCAACTACCTCAGATCATTACCTGTTTCAATGATCGATAAAATTGAATTAATGTCCAACCCCTCTTCCCGGTACAATGCAGACGGAGGTTCGATCATTAATATTAAAACAAAAAAGATCAGAACCCGGGGCTTTAATGGAAATATCACGTTAAATGCAGGCTACACCCGAAATATTAAATCATATAACAGCCTTCAGCTTAATTATCGAAATAACTTTATTACTATTAATTTTAACGGTGGATTTTCAGTTAATAATACCTTTTTTCATTCACACCGGGAAAGAGCCTATAATTACCCTGGTTCTTTATCATCTTATACGCTTTTACAGGATGTAGGTGAAACCAGCCATTTCCATAACAATAATTGCAACTTGGGTATTGATTACTATCTGGGTAAGAATACAACACTGGGTTTCCAGTTCAATTCGTATGCTGAACCTTATCGGGAAAAAGGGGATTATATAAACCATTTTACCAGTGGTGCAGGTAAGCAAGACTCACTCATTGAATCAGATAGTCGCTTTAATAAGAAGTCTAATCGAAAGGCTGCAAGTCTGAACATACAGCGGTTTTTTACAAGGTCAAAGGAATTGAATATTTACCTGGACTACCTTCACTATTCTACAACAGGGAACCAATTTTTGGAAAGTAATTTCTACCTGCCCCCTGATTCGTTTGTCAGACAATACCTTTTAATTGCAAGGAACCCATTTGAAGCAGACATCTACGGCGCAAAGGCCAATTATAGCGACACTCTTTTTCATAGTATAAAATGGGAGCAGGGCATCCAGACAACTCAGTCTATAAGAAATAATACCAGTGAATTTCTGGACCAGTATGCCAGTCCCGACAACAGCAGCAATAATAAATTTCGCTACAGTGAAAATATTTCTGCCGCGTATATT
>CAMLGP010000169.1 GCA_946479535.1 uncultured Bacteroidota bacterium | reverse complement strand
CTTACATTGAAGCGGTTATCCCCTTCGTTATTTCCCTCTCCAACATTCAGTAAAGTTGAGCTATTGTACCACCCGATATTAGAATAAAATCTGGCGGCGCTGTTTCCACCGGAAAATTCCGCGTTGGCATCCATTGTATTCTGGAAGTCCTTTACATATTGCTTTGAAAATTAGTCAACGCTGGGAAACCGATATGCATTTCCAGTCCGGTAGTTCTGGATAGTTGTGGCATCATAGAGTTCCGGCAACCCATCGTTGCGTCTCGCTTCATTATACAAACCCATATAGTCTGCTGAATTGAGGTAATTGGGCATTTCAAGTGGAGTGGACACCCCCTTATTCACCCGTATATTTATTTTCCTTGAATTGGCATCTCCCTTTTTGGTTGTTATAAGGATCACGCCCTTGGCCCCCTGGCTGCCATAAAGCGCCACAGCATTTATTCCTTTCAAAACAGTGATCTGCTGAACTTCATTTAATATAACATCACTGAATTCACGACGTACACCATCTATCATCACA
Source organism: uncultured Bacteroidota bacterium (assembly GCA_946479535.1). The sequence continues at coordinate 5,922 of CAMLGP010000169.1, read as the reverse complement.
ATTGCATTTTCCATGCCCCAGATATTATTGCTCCATAGCAGTCCTCCTACGCGGCCATTCATTCCACCTTCTACTGACAGGTTATAATCATAATCGATAAACGATTCCGGATTCAGCACAGAAACTGCGCCATGAACGTCTTCCCTGTTTATTGTTTTGAATGGCATATTAACCGGCATAGAGCCAGCATCACTGATCAGAATGATGCGGTCGGTTATGCTTTCGGCCCGAATGCTTTGCATTTTAAAGCCGGGGGCGGTTACCAGTATGGGCGTTATAGTAGATGCAGAAATGGCAAACTTCCCGGAGGCATCCGTATATGTCACCTTCCGGCCCTGATTGAATGAGATGGTTACTCCCTGAACGGGTTGACCATTCTGATCGTAAACTGCCGATTTTATTTTGACTTCGTTTGTATTTTGCGCTCGTAACTTATTCGCCATGAAGACGGATAACAAACAAAACGCTATCCCTATTTTTAAATACTTCATTTGATTTGATTTTTAATGAGCCTGATTCCATTGGATTACCAGCCAGGATTCTGTCCGAATGAAGGATATAGATTCACCTGGTTCGTTGGTAAGGGCAACCAGTTATGTTTTTGATCAAACACACGCGTTACTATCAACCTTTCTCTCAAGTTGATAGGTTTTCCGTTTCCACCGCGATCAAAATCAATAGCTGTTTTCTCTTTGTATTTTTTCTCACCGGCCAGTTTCCAGCGGCGCAGGTCATGCCAGCGTAATCCTTCAAATGCCAGTTCAACCGCTCTTTCCCTTATCAATTCACCCATAAAATCTTCTTTGGTTCCAATATATCGTGCATCTATTCCTGGCACATTTGCTCTTTGCCTTATTTTATTAAAGGCCTCTATTGCAGTAAGGTATCCGGGGAAACTGCTTTGTGGCGTACCATATCCCTGCAATACAGCCTCGGAATACATGAGGTAAACATCAGCTAACCTCAGGTAAGGAATGATGATATTAATATTGTTCCATTCGTTATCTACGTTGTTGCATTTGTTTGTAACAAATTTTCCAACCAGGTAGCCGGTACGACTGGCATCATTATCGCGTCTGAGATTACCACCATTGTATAAATTGGCGAAACGAAAATCCGGATTGCCGGTACCCTGGATAATTCGTTCGCCATCATAGGTTATACATTTATAAAAGCGGGGATCGCGGTTAGTCCAGGGATCAGCAATATCATAGCCGGATCCTGCGGCATCCAGCGGCAGGCCATTAGCCATACCAAAATTGTTTACATAATTTGCTGCAGGTGATGATATACCAGCTTCACCTCCCAATGAAGGAGGAATGAACATATTCACGAGAGACCACCTGGATTGCCAGGCTGCATATGTTGGTGGACCAAACACCACTTCAGGGTATCCGGGGTGCTTCCCATAAGAAGAAATGGTATACCAGTTCTCACTGTACCTGTCAAACGGCAATAATTTATAATAGGCCTGTCCCTCATCAGACAATTTCAGCATCCTTGCAAATGCATCAGCTGCCTGCTTGCAAAGTTCAGCATCATAATTACTGTTACCGGTAGAAGCCTGATTCATCATTGGGCTTGCTGCATATAAAAGATCTTTCCCTTTCATTGCAAGCGCTGTTGATTTAGTAATCCGCTGCTGGTTATTGCCCGCTGTTGCCTGACCTACAGTTGAGTTATCCCAATTAGCCGGAAGCAATGCAGCCGCATCTTCAAAATCTTTTGCTGCACGGAGAGCAGTTTCGCGGTAATTAAGTCTTGGCAGTTCCAGTTTTGCAGAACTGGAAAGCACTGTATCGATATACGGAAGGCCACCCCAGAAACTCATTAACTGGAAATGAAAGAATCCACGGTAGAAAAGTAGTTGACCTTTAACAAAATTCCTTTCTTCCTGGGTAGCATCCACCATCAGATCAATATTGGCCAGTCCTACATTTGCCTTACGGATACCATACCAACTTAAAGGCCATAGTCCCTTATTTTTACTTTCATTCGGATCAGTATTGGGACCATTATCATCAAGCCAGCTATTGTCCCATCCCCCACCGTTTGTTCTCCAGGCCCAATAGTTTCCATTGTCAAACTCTGCGTTTATCCGGTAATTGGCATTGGTAGTGGATATGATATCATCTCCCATATTCCATTCACCATTCCATGTTGATTTAGACATATCAGGCAAACAGCAGTACAGCTCTTCCACAAAGCCCTGAAAGTTCCGGAAATTTAAAAACACATCTTTTTCTGAAATACCTGCATCGGGTGCTTTTTCAAGGTATTTTTTGCAGGATACGATTCCTGATACAAAAAAGAGCACAACCGCAACCAGGAATATTTTATTATAGCGTTTCATAATTACTATTTTTTGTTTAGAGACTGATATTCAATCCCAGGTTAATTCTGCGAACCGTTGGATAGGCCCCCTGACCTGCATAATTGCTGGAACCGATATTCGCTTCACGGTCATCCGGCATTTTGCTCCAGAAAAGCAGGTTGTTTCCATTGAGATAAAAACGAAGTGATTGAACACCTTTGGTCCGTAGCCATGCCGGATTGATTGTATAGGATATTTCCGCTGCTTTTAACCGCAAATAAGACCCGTCATAATTATAGAAATCTCCATAACTGTATACATGCGTCTTCCACCTTGGCAGGTAAGAAGTGGCGTCAGTATTATCTTTCGTCCAATAATCACCCTGCTTGTAAACCGCATTTAGCGATGCGCTGAAATTGGTCTGAGTAAGATTCCTGGTAACATTATTTACTCCGTAAAATTGTATAAATACAGACAGTCGTTTATAATCAAACCCTATTGTGGCTGTATAGGTATTTTGTGGCCTTTCAGGATATGCATAAGGAACATTATCGTAATCGTTGATCACACCATCTCCATTGAAGTCTACCAGGTTGAAATTGCCGGGCAGTTTCTCGTTATCATAAGCGTTTACCTGAGTGCTGCCATATACCTCATCCCAGGTATTGTAGAAGCCAGTACGGATCTGTGAACGGTACTGACCGATCTGAAATCCCTGCTGCTTCAGGTAATCATCCAGCAATTGGGGATCGTCTGCATCATAGATCTTATCCTTTGCATGCGTTGCGGCCATATTTGACCACAGACGCCAGTCTTTATTCAACGATTTGTTGAATTTGAGATCAATCTCATAACCTCTCACCTTTACTTTACCCAGGTTAGCAACGGGCGGCGTACCTCCAAAATAGACCGGGACTGCTCTACGGTTTCCTGCAAGCAAAATATCATACCTGTAATCGCGGAACACATCTACACTTCCTTCCACCATGCCTTTTAGCACAGAGAAATCAACACCCAGGTTTCCTTTTTCTACAGTTTCCCAACGCAGGTCTGGATTCCCAATAGTTGATTCCCTATACCATATATAAGGACTGTTATTTCCTCCGGCATCACCCATATGCGTCTGGCCACCATAAGACCATAATGTTTGATACAACCAGCGGCCATTTATATTATCATTGCCTACCAGTCCATAAGAAGCTCTGATCTTAAGTGAAGTAAGCCAGTTCACATCATTCATGAAATTTTCGTTTGTAACGGTCCAACCCACAGCAGCAGAGGGGAAGAAATGGAACCTGTAATTGCTGCTGAATTTTTCAGACCCATTGTATGATCCATTAAACTCAACAAAATACCTGCTGGCATAATTGTAAGTAGTCCTGAATACCCAATCCTCACGATAGTTGGGGAATTCGCTACCAGTAGCATATTCGTCACGGCTGAAAAGTGCCATTTCTGAAATATTATGCTGACCAATCTTTGCTGAATGGTTTAACTGCAACTGGTAAAATTTCTTTCTCCGGGTAGCGTTATTCTGCATTGCATCGGGCCTTGTAGACCAAAGCGGAACAACATAATCAAACTGGTTTGCGCCAGTGGTATTTCGATATTGCACTCTCCCATCCTGATAAATGTATTTCACTATACCGCTTCCATCATCATATACACCCCCCTGAGAAACAAAGGTGTTATCCAGTGAAAATGTTCCTTTGACATTGAGGTTCTTCACCAACATACTGAGGTCTTGCGTAAGTGTGAAGTCTGTATTGATCTGGGTTGTCTTTGTTTTTCTTACACCATTATTAGAGAGAATTTGTGCGGAGTTATTAGTTGAAACGGGATCTAGTGGATAATACCCCCAGCTGCCATCAGCATAACGGGGATAGAACAGATCAGGAGCCAATCCGTAAACTGCCTGGTACCAGGAATATTCAAAACCGCTCCAGGTATCCTGTTTATTTCCATGCAATCCGGCCAGGTTGGCGGAAAGCGTTGTGGTATTTGTCAATTTAAAATCAAGGTTGGCACGAATGTTTAACCTGTCGTAATAAAAACCAGGATGATAACCTTTCCAGTTATTATCAATCTTCATGATATCACCTTCATGAAGAAGATCAAGTGCGGTAAAATACTTTACAAAGGATGAACCACCGGATACGCTGATATTGGTGTTGTAAGACATCGCATACTTTTCAATGGTCTCATCTACCCAGTCAATATTAGGATACTGCTGAGCTTCCTGCGCATTGGCCGGATTGCGGTATTTGTCCATTATAGCATAAGGAGTAATATCAGCCCATGATGCGGGATTAAGTCCCAGCTCTCGCTCAATGGCCCAGTTCCTGATCTTTAAGGCATCGTAAGAATCATATTTTTGAGGAAGACGTGAAGGGATCTTCACAGTAGAATTAGCAATAATATTAATATTAGCCTTGCCTTCTGTTCCTCTTTTTGTTGTAATAAGAATTACCCCATTGGCTCCTTTTACTCCAAATATGGCAGTAGCAGATGCATCTTTCAATACGGATATGCTTTCTACCGAACCAATATCAACCCCGGTGATGGACCTTTCAATTCCATCTACCAGCACAAGCGGGTTGCTATTGTTCCAGGTACTTTGACCCCTTATATATATAGTAGGGTCTTCAGCACCCGGAGTTCCTACGCCTGTAACTGTAATAACTCCCGGTACATTGCCGGTTAAGGCACCGCCAATGGTGGAAACGCCACCAGCACGTTGCAATACTTTGCCGGTTGTTTGTGAAATGGCTCCAACAACACTTTGTTTTCTCTGGCGGCCATAACCTACTACAATTACACTGTCCATTGTTTGTGTGGTAGCAAAGAGCCTAACAAGTAATGTGTGACTATTTGTGATGGCAACCTCCAGCTGGCCATAACCGATATGGCTTATAACCAATCTCGATTTTTCACTGGCTACTGTTATGGAAAAAGAACCATCTGACTTTGAAGATGTTGCGTTATTTGTCCCTTTCTCGGAAATACTTACTCCGGAAAGAGGAGCGCCATTATCATCTACAATCTTTCCTGTTACAATAACTTCAAAGAACTCAGTTCCTGTTTTCTTACCATTCTCCGGACCAAAACCCAAATTCCGGTGGCTGTCACCGGCAAAAGCCTGTAGCATGAGCAATGTAGCAGTCAGCAGTGCCAGTGTAAACTTTGGCAGGGAACTCATGGCTATACAAGACCTGCCAAACGATTGGTCTCGTTCAATCTTTTTCATATAATTATTTAATTAGGTAAATAGAAGTCCATCTGGCTCTGAAACTTTTTTTCAGACCAGTATAGAATGCACCTGCATTCTTATCATTCAATATGAGATTTGGGGAAAGCGGTTAGGTTTTTTCCTTCATACAGCAGTTATTTGGTTTAATAAGTGGTTTGCTTGAATCGTTCTTTTCAGACCGGGGAAATATATTTATTTACACAGTCATAATCAGCCAAGACAAACAAAGCTAACCGGACGCTGAATGAAAGAATGGCTTATTTGTGGGAATTCATGGAAATAATGTTTGAATAGACAGGAAATTATACCTGACTGTTCCCCACAGGGAATTTTGACAGGCAACTCCACTATACATGTC
>CAMLGP010000168.1 GCA_946479535.1 uncultured Bacteroidota bacterium | reverse complement strand
CCGCTATGATCAATTGATGAAGCTGGGATGGAAAACACTGATTCCGTTAGCATTAGTGAATATGATAGCTACCGCAGCAGTAGTGTTGTGGTTGAAGAAGTAAAACTATATTTGCCAAAATTTTAAATACCCTAAAGTGCAATTAACACAGAGAGCGAAGCCGGTTGACAGAAAGCCAATGACATGGCTGGAGAGGATCTACCTGTGGAATATACTGAAGGGAATGCTGATCACTCTTTCGCATTTGTTTAAACGCAAGGCAACGATCCAGTATCCCGAAGAAAAGAGAACATTTTCCAAAGTATTCAGGGGCCTCCAGATCCTTAACAGGGATGAGGAAGGCCGTGAGCGTTGCACCGCCTGTGGGCTGTGTGCTGTTGCATGTCCGGCTGAAGCCATTACCATGGAAGCAGCAGAACGCCAGCCGGGAGAAGAGCATTTATATCGTGAAGAAAAATACGCAGCCAGGTACGAGATCAATATGCTGCGCTGTATTTTTTGTGGTTATTGTGAAGAGGCCTGTCCAAAGGATGCAATTTATCTGTCGCAGACATTTGCACCTTCCAACTATGCAAGAAAAGGATTTATTTATAAGAAAGATGACCTGTTGATACCTCATCCCATTGAAAATCCGGAAGGGTTTGCAAAAGCAAGAGGAGAGAGGGCAACAGATTCAAAAAAGGAAAAGGCATAACCAAACCACAAAAGATTATAGCTAATAGCTAATGGCTAAAGGCTAACAGCTTAAAGATGAACATTACTCAAATTCTATTCTGGCTGCTTTCTGTGATGGCGTTATTTGGCGCCATGATGGTGATAACCAGCAAAAACCCGGTGTACAGTGTATTGTGGCTGATCCTCACCTTCTTTGCCATTTCCGGACATTATATATTATTGAATGCGCAGTTCCTGGCCATTGTGAATATCATTGTGTATGCAGGCGCCATTATGGTGCTATTCCTGTTTGTGATCATGCTGATGAACCTGAATAAGAATACGGAACCTCAAAAGCATCGCTGGGTAAAGTTTGCCGGTGCCATAGCAGGAGGATGTTTATTGCTGGTGCTGGTGGCGGCCCTGAGGAATACAGAAGTTAAAGGCCAGAGTGCACTGTTGAATCAGGGTAATATCGGGCTGATCCAGAATCTCGGAAAAGAATTGTTCAGCACTTATGTGGTGCCGTTTGAAATAAGCAGTATCCTGTTTTTAAGTGCGATGGTGGGAGCGGTGGTGATTGGAAGGAAAGAATAAATTAAAAAGTAAAAAGTCAAAATTAAAAAACGGACGCTTTTTGACTTTTGAATTTTGAATTTTTAACATGCCAATAAATTATTACATATTCTTATCAATCGCTTTGTTCTGCATCGGTATTGCAGGTGTATTAACACGCCGTAATGCCATTATCATCTTCATGTGCATAGAGCTCATGTTGAATGCGGTGAACTTATTGCTGGTGGCATTTTCCAAAATGCATTATCGTGTGGCTGCGGAGGCGGGTAATCTGTCTACCACTGCGGGATCGGACGGACAATTATTTGTGTTTTTCATCATGGTTGTTGCGGCGGCGGAGGTAAGTGTGGGACTGGCGATCATTGTGATGATGTATCGAAATATACATTCAGTGGATGTGAATTTCCTGAACAGGTTAAAACATTAATCCCGGCTCCCGATCCCGATAACTATCGGGATGGGGATGACTAGAATTATTATGAAGAATATACTGCAACTGTCTTATCTGGTTCCTCTTTTCCCATTGCTGGGTTTTCTCATTAGTGGGTTGGGAAGAAAGGTGCTGGGCAAAAATATGATCAGCCTCATTGGCTGTGGATCTGTGCTTGCATCTTTTGTGGTTAGTGTACTGATCTTTTTGCAGGTGAAGGGAGGAAATACTGCAGTAATCGATTATTACAATTTCATTTCTGTTGGCAGTTTCAATTTGCCATTTGCATTTCAGCTGGATCAGCTTTCTGCCCTGTTCTTATTGATCATAACAGGAGTGGGATTTTTGATCCACCTTTATTCCACTTCATACATGCATGAAGAGAAGCCGGAGCATTTCGGAAGGTATTTCGCTTATCTGAACCTGTTCGTCTTTTCCATGCTGCTGCTGGTAATGGGTGCCAACTATGTGATCATGTTCATTGGTTGGGAAGGTGTGGGTTTATGTTCTTATTTATTGATCGGTTTCTGGTTTAAGAATAATGAATACAATAAGGCCGCCAATAAGGCCTTTATCATGAACCGGATCGGTGATCTGGCCTTTCTGATCGCAATCTTCTGGATCATTGCCAAAGTGGGGAATGTTAACTATGGAGATGTATTCAGTTTTGCGCAGGAAGGAAAGTTCAGCGGCAGCGATCTCGGAATAATCACTTTATTATTATTTGTTGGTGCTACTGGCAAGAGCGCACAGATCCCATTATATACCTGGTTGCCGGATGCCATGGCGGGTCCAACTCCTGTATCTGCATTGATCCATGCTGCAACCATGGTAACAGCGGGTATCTATATGATTGCGCGGAGCAATATATTATATACACTGGCTCCGGGTACACTGAATATTGTAGCCATCATCGGTATTGCTACCGCTTTACTGGCAGCCACTATTGCGCTGAAACAAAACGATATTAAAAAAGTACTGGCTTATTCTACAGTTAGCCAGTTGGGATATATGTTCCTTGCATTGGGAAGCGGCGCTTATGTGGCGGCGGTATTCCATGTGATGACGCATGCCTTCTTCAAAGCATTATTATTCCTGGGCAGTGGTAGTGTGATCCACGCCATGGGTGGAGAGCAGGATATCAGGAAGATGGGTGGGTTGGGCAAATACATGAAGATCACGCATATCACCTTTTTGATAGGGTGCCTGGCCATTGCCGGTATACCCGGCTTATCAGGCTTCTTCTCCAAAGATGAAATACTGGCGGCATCCTTTGCCAAATCTCCCTTATTGTATGGAATAGGATTATTTACGGCATTGCTTACAGCATTTTATATGTTCCGCCTGTATGCCACAACTTTCAAAGGAAAGTTCAGGGGCACACCTGATCAGGAACATCACCTGCATGAAAGCCCTGCGACTATTACAATACCGTTGATCATTCTCGCCATTTTATCGATCATTGGTGGTTATGTGGGAGTGCCAGCGTTCATGGCGGAAGGCGCTCATAAGCTGAATGATTTCCTTGCTCCCATATTTGCAGCATCGCATGAGCATATGGAAGTGCATGAAGTTTCTCATAGCACAGAATGGATGTTGACGGGTATCTCCACAGCGCTGATAGTAATTGTGGTAGTATTTGCGTGGATAAAGTTTACCAAAAAGCCAGACCTGCAGGAAGCAACCGGTTTGGGAAAAGTATTGGAGAACAAATGGTATGTGGACGAACTGTACGACAGGCTAATTGTAAAGCCCCTGGCAAGGTTCGGGTCCTTCTTAAATAATTTCATTGAAAAACAGGTGGTGGATGGAATTGTGAATGGCGTGGGCAGGCTTGTTAACTATGGCAGCAGGCAGATACGTCTTTTACAAAGTGGCCAGGTGGGCAGTTATGTACTGCTGATGGTATTGGGAATGCTCATCATATTTGTGGTGCAGTTCTTCCTCAGAAAAAATTAAAGAAAGGGTATGATTCCAGTATTATTGATAGTGGTTCCATTGCTTACGGGCATCGCGGCTTTCTTCCTTAAGGCGGGAAATTCTGCGCGTGGCTGGGCACTGTTTTCATCCCTCATAACATTGGCAGTATCTATTTTGGGATTGACTGTAATGCATTCGGACAAATATTTATCACATGATTCAGAATGGATGCAGGGTGTGGGCAGTAGTTTTGCTGTTGGCCTTGATGGAATGGGTCAAATATTGTGTTTGCTGAATGCGGTAGCTTATCCTATTGTTATTTTATCTACCTGGAACTCCAGCTATAAGCGTCCCCATAGTTTTTTTGGATTGTTATTACTGGCACAGGCGGGAATGATGGGCGTATTCCTTGCCATGGATGCGCTGGTGTTTTATTTCTTCTGGGAACTGGCGCTGATACCGGTTTACTTCCTCTGTTCACAATGGGGAGGAGAAAGAAGGATACAGGTTACGTTTAAATTCTTCGTATATACATTCCTGGGTTCATTGCTGATGCTGATCGGTATACTGTATATCTATTCTGCAACGCCAGATCATTCATTCAGTATTGCATCCTTCTATAAAACAGTTATTCCGGTTGGCACCCAGAACTGGTTATTCTGGCTATTCTTTGCGGCGTTCGCAATCAAGATGCCGATCTTCCCTTTCCATACCTGGCAGCCAGATACCTATGAGCAATCGCCTACAGCGGTAACAATGGTATTGAGTGGGGTAATGGTAAAAATGGGAGTGTTGGGACTGCTGAGATGGTGTATTCCGCTGATCCCCGGAGCATCCTATCTGTGGGGAGATACAGTATCAACCATGGCGATCATAGGGATGATCTATGCCTCACTGATTGCGATACGGCAGGATGATATGAAGCGCCTGGTGGCTTATTCTTCCATCGCGCACATGGGTTTAATGTGTGTGGCCATCTTTTCAGAAAATACATCTAGCATACAGGGTACCATGATCCAGCTATTCACGCATGGCATCAATATCATTGGATTGTGGATCATTGTGGAGATGATAGCAAGGCAATTTGGTACAAGGAAGTTTTCTCAATTGGGCGGACTGGCGCAAAAAGCGCCGGCGCTGGCGATATTCTTTGTAGTGATCGCGTTAGCCAATATTGCCTTACCATTGACCAATGCATTTGTGGGGGAGTTCCTGATGTTTAACGGCATATTCAGTTCGGCAGTTACACAATACAATATCTGGTTTACGGTAATGGCGGGAGTATGTATCATACTGGCAGCTGTTTATACGCTGAACATGGTGAAGAAGGTATTGTATGGAGAGGGAAATCAATTGACAGTTGCAGGAAAGGATATTAAACTGGTGGAGAAACTGGCATTGGGGATCATTGTTATCCTGATCTTCTGGGTAGGAGTGTATCCACAGCCGATGCTAAATGTTACAAACGAGATCACAGAAGCCATATTAAAAAAATCAGAGGTACTTCACCTGTTACAAAAAAAGTAAGGACCAGGCATGAACGCATTAATATTATCAGCGGTTTTGGGAGTCATCATGATGTACTGCGGCTTTGTGTTTAAAGCCAAGAGCGCAGTGCGGGGTGTGGCTATTGCAGGTTTGGTGCTATTGCTGATCGTAAATGTGATGGAAAGTTATGGGACGGTGCTCTTCCATATCAATACACATGGAATGATGCGGTTTGACCGGTTTGCACTGGTGTTCAATTCCATTATGTTCTTTTCCGTGTTTGTTTATTTTCTGTTAAGTGCAAAGGATATGGAAAAGATAGGAGTGAATTACGGGGAATATTTTGCGCTAATCTATTTTATATTATGTGGAATAGTACTGGCAGCTTCTTTCAAATCACTGCTGATCCTGTTCCTTGGAATAGAAATTATATCCATTCCATTATATATACTTACCGGAAGTGATAAGAAGAATCTCAAGAGCAATGAAGCATCCTTGAAATATTTCCTGATGGGATCATTCTCAACAGGGCTGATGCTGATGGGTATTGCATTGATCTATGGAGCGGCGGGAACATTTAATGTAGAGAATATGCACCTGGCGCAGGTCAAACCGGCGTTCTTACCGGTGACAGGAATGTTGCTGTTGTTATTCTCCATGAGCTTTAAGGTATCAGCAGCGCCCTTTCATTTCTGGACGCCTGATGTGTATGATGGAGCGCCCACCGTATTTACATCGTTCATGGCAACCATTGTAAAGGCGGCGGTATTCATTGCATTTATCCGATTGTTTGATGAGACATTCTCAGGATTATCGGGCCAATGGAAATTATGGATCGCTGTGATTACGGCAGCAACATTGTTCATCGGAAATATCACGGCAGTATTTCAGCAGAGTGTGAAGAGAATGCTGGCTTATTCCAGTATTGCGCAGGCCGGTTTTATGTTAATGGCTATTTATAGTATGAACGCAGATGCCAAGGAAGGGATATTGTTGTATACTGCGGCGTATAGCCTTGCCACCATCGGCATATTTGCCGTGTTGAACAAAATGGGGGATTATACCTTTGATGGGTTCAACGGACTGGCCCGGCAGCAGCCATTTATTGCCTTAGTCATCGCCATATTCTTATTTTCCCTGGCAGGGATCCCGCTTACTGCAGGATTTGTAGCCAAATTCTATATGTTGAAGGCGGTTTTAGCCACGGGTACTGGTTTATGGCTGGTAATTTTCTCCGTATTGATGGCAGCGGTGAGCGTATATTATTATTTCCGCGTGATCCAGGCCATGTATTTCAGGGATGGCCAGGCCAATTTGCAGGCTTCTTTGGGCTTTAAACTAACGCTGGGAGCTGTGGCCGCGCTGGTGATCCTGCTTGGATTGTTCCCG
>CAMLGP010000167.1 GCA_946479535.1 uncultured Bacteroidota bacterium | reverse complement strand
AGAGGAATTTTATTCACAAGTAGGAGATTTACTCTTGAAATAACAGTAGTTATTTAGGAAAATTCGCTTAATAAGTTCCAAAAGTCCAAATCAATGAAAAGCCTAACCATTAGTTTTGCATTCTTATTAGTTACTCTAAGCTCTAGTTACAGTCAGTCTGCTTCAGGCACCTGGTCTGTTAAATTCTCTGATGCCATCATCAGCCGGTATACTCCCACCATCAACGCGATGACCAGTAAAGGATGGGAATATTCGAATACGATCATTCTTCATGGCATCGAGAAGGTGTATAACCAGCTTCCGGCTGCTTCTTACACCGCTTATCTTAATTACATTAAGGCATACGCAGATGCGTATGTAAATACCGATGGAACTTTTAAGGCAGGAGTTACGCTTGTAAGCCTGGACAGGATCCACCCGGGCATCACGCTGCTTTTCCTTTATGAAAAAACAGGACTTTCACAATATGCCACTGCCGCCACCACATTGAGAAATGTACTGGTAGGGCCATCAGCATCTTACAATCCATATAGAACCCCTCTTAAAAAAATATTCTGGCATAAGCAATCCGGCTATGATAATATCATGATGCTGGATGGTATGTATATGGCGCATCCCTTTCTTGCAAAATACGGCCGGATGTTCAATGATGCTGCAGCTATTGATACTGCAGTGAACCAATGCCTTTTTGCCTATAACCAGCTTTATGTGAGTGGCACCAAACTGATCAAGCATGCCTGGAAAGAACCTGGTTCTTCCGGTACAGTATCATGGGATGACGCGGCAGGTAATTCCACCTCTGTATGGTCTCGTGCTATGGGATGGTATACAATGGCGCTGGTTGATATCCTTAAATATGTTCCCCAGTCGCATCCAAAAAGACCTCAATTGTTAGCTGCGCTGAGCAATTTATGCGCGGGTATAAAAACATATCAAGACGCAACATCCGGACTTTGGTACCAGGTGGTGGACAAAACGTCCGCAACCCTGGCCGGCAACTACCTGGAAACATCCGGTAGTTCCATGTTCGTTTATTCACTTAAGGTTGCGTGCGACAGTGGCTGGATCAACAGTGCAACTTATTTACCTGTAGCAATAGCCGGATGGAATGGCGTTAAGAATAAAATAAATAACTATACAGATGGCAAGCCCCGTATCAATGATTTTGCTCCAGCCATGAGCGTACAGAATACGGAAGCATTGTATGTACAGGCTTCTCTTCAACCCGTTGATTGTCCTGTGTCGTCAGGAACTCAACATCCGCATGGATATGCAGGCGTTCTGATGGCTGCATCAGTAATGGAATTTCCATTGTCAATTCTTCCGGTACATTTCACAGGTTTTACCGCCAGGGATCTTACAGACAAAGTTCGTCTTGATTGGGAAAGTGGTACAGAAGATCAATTGGACCACTATGAGATCCAGCGTTCAGCCAATGGGTCTGATTTCAAAACAATTGGATCTGTTCCTGCCACCTCTTCTTCTAAATACAGTTGGGATGATAATAATAGAGAAAACAGGTTGGCCTATTACAGAATTAAAGCCGTATCTATTGATGGATCAGTAAATTATACATCCATACTTCCTGTTTCAGGAAAACAGCTGGGGCAGTCTTTACTGATCTCACCCAACCCTGTAAAGGATGGAAATCTTACTATGGTCATCAGTGCTATTCCTTCAGGAAAATACAACCTGAAATTGTTTAGCAGTACTGGTAAATTGGTACAGACCAAGACACTCACCCTACAGGACCAGGGCACCACCGTGTTCAGTTTACCGCTTTCGGCTGCAACCGGCAAAGGAGTTTATTATTTACAGATGGAGGGCAACGGAATATTGTTAAACAAAACAGTTTTAATTAAATAATGAACTGATTTTTTTCCATGTTTAGAACCTTAAATTATGAAAAGAGGGATACTTATATACTTGCTTTTGCTCTCTGGCGCCGGTCTGCAGGCTCAGCTTTGCAATAATTCAACTGATACTTTATATAGCCTGAATTCTATTACAGGTTCCGGATCAGGACAGATCATCGGTGTCAATATAAACAACGCAGGTACCAGTCTTATCGGCAGTCCTGCTTCAACTTCTGCTAATGCAAACGGACTTGGATTCAGTCAGGTAACCGGGCTGTTTTATTTTTTCAACCAGGTTGGAGCGGGTACCACTGAGTTTGTTTCCTATAACCCTAATACCGGTTCAAAAGTGGTAAAAAACAAGCCCAACGGAGCTTTCCCCGCTGGCCCTGCATTACCCACCACTTCTTCAGGAAAGATCAGATCCGGCGCGGTTAATAAGGCTGGAACAGGCTACTATACAATTTTTCCCGGAGCAACTACCGCAATGGGCTATCCTGCCACTGCACCGGCTTTTCTTTATTATAGTATCGGCGCCAATTCATGGACCTGTATCACTCAAAATTCAAGGATGTTAACGGTAATATAGTAACACCAATTCAATCTCTCAACTCAGGAGATATGGCATTTGACGGATCAGATAATCTTTGGCTGCTCTGTTCTAACAGCGCCAACTACGCTTTATATCGAATAAAGGCTCCATTGCCTACAACCTATCTTGGCGCCGCAGGGTTTGTTACCGTGGATACAATGATCCCCGTAACTCCAACTCCTGGTGGCGTAAGCATTACCGGCGTTGCCTTTAATGCAGCAGGTACACTATTTCTTTCAACGGGTTCTTATACTTCGCCGCCGGGTGTAGCTGGAAATAACCAGTTATATTATCTTTCTTCACTTACTGCACCACTAACAACAGTGGGTACACTTCCAAATGGGTTTGGTGATGATCTTACTTCCTGTTCTTTTCCACTGCAGGTACTGGCCAGCCATTGGATTGAGTTTAAAGCAATCAGTGATGCCAACGGAGTCAATCTTCACTGGAAAATTGATGAAGAAATAAATACTACCGGGTATGATATTGAATACAGCACTGATGCGGATCACTGGCAGGCGGTAGGGCATGTTTCGAAAATCAATACATCTGGGGTAAGTGATTATGACTGGGTCTATAAAGGGAGCCAGACAGGTAAAATCTTTTTCCGCATTGCAGAAACCAATGCAGCAGGAAAGCATAGCTTCTCATCAATAACGTCCATCACTATTGGTAAAACAAATGAGCTATTCATCCTGGGCCCCAATCCTGTAAAGGATAATCTGTATTTTGCAGGCACTCGAACTGTAAAGCATGTAGCAAGAATTTATGATAATTTTGGACGCGTTGTACTTACTTCTGTTATTTTGCCGGGGCAGCAATCAATAAATTTACAGCATCTTCCCAACGGAATATATCTATTTCAATTTCAGGCAGAGGGCCTGACTGAAGATAAATCCAAAATATTCCGGTTCATTAAACATTCCGATGCGCCGTAGTTATTATGTAACACCATAATTTAAAAAGAAATAAGGATCGCCTCCCGGCAACCCTTATTCTACCTTCCACCGTCCTGATTCAAGGCCTCTCTATTGTACTGTATTTTCTATATCCCATGCGAAGAGTCTGTAATTCCATATAGGACCTCCTGCCGCCGTCATAATACCTACAATACTGTTGGAATTAGGTTAAGCTGGCTAATTGAACGCATTGCCAGTTGTAGGATCAATGATCGTTTTAACTTCTGAAATGGTGTTGATGGGAAAATTTCCCAGGCGTGCATGCTCACGCAATACTTCCTCACTTTCTGCAATATGCACACAGAATATTTTGTCGCCAGTTATAAAGGATTGTATCCAGTGATAAGGCTTGTTAAGCTGTGTAACAGCCTCGCATGATACCTGGGAAATATTTTTAAGTTCTTCTGCAGACAATTCGCCTGCACCTGGAAAATTCCGCTCGATAATAAACTTTTTCATAATTAATAATTGAATGATGATTAATATTAGTTACATAGGCCCTCAAGCATGCAATACCTGGTAGATGTATTGCATTGCTATCTGCAAAGTCAAAATGTTCCATTGGGAGTTATTCTCCCTAAGATGGATTCCCTATTTTAGGATGAGTGGCAAGCGATGCAAATCTAGTGTTAGGATATACCTGCTCATATCCCCGAATCAGGTGATTATTTCCGGCAAAATGGGAACCATGGCGCGAGCCATGCGAATTACATTGTTCTATTGGTTACCATTCCATCAATCTTATAGATAACAAAGATCACAAACGCAAACAGGATAATACAAAAGATCAGAATGAACCAGTATCCACTTCTTAATGTGATGGCGTATTTAGATGGATTGTTTGGGAGATACGCTACGGGTATGGGATCACCGATCTGGTATTTACCCATGTTAACAGTTGCTTTTCCATAATAAGGACGGCCGGTAGCCCGGTCTTTATATTCTACAGTAAGTATATCAACAGATCCTCCTTTAGAAGAGCGGAACGTTCTTATATTAGCCACTCTTCCTGATACATGCGTTCCATTCTTTTTTACATGGGCATGTCTTCTCATGCGCCAGATGGTTAACACTAATGGGAATGCCGAAAGGAGAATTAGTCCGATATATATCCAGATCATGAATTGATAAGTAAATTTCATTCTAAGATAAGGGCCCTGGAGGCAACTACCTATAGCGAAATAGGGGTAGGAGGTCCTTGGTGGGATTTCGCATGAAGAAACTGGTACCTGATTATATAAATAATAAAGGCCTTTGGAAAAAGGCCTTTAGTTGCAAAGGGGTTGTCTGCTCTTGACAACCCCCTTTTGTTCTGATTGTTAGCTGTTGCTATTGCGAAGAAAAATCTTATGGGATATCCCAGAATACTCTTGAAGTTAATTTGTCGCCACCAATAGCTGATGCAGCTGCATTATAGTTTGCTGTATTAGCAGATGCTTCAGCATCGGGATAAGAAAGCCTTCTTGCAAAACCAGGACTGCCGAGAACCCCCACAATAGGATTTGGAGTGAGCGCAGGGTATGTACTTCTCCTGAAGTTGGCAAAAGCTTCTGTACCGTTCCTGATATTTACAATCCAATATTGCGTATTGATTAATTTAAGCGCATCTGTTGTATTGTATAATACTGCAGGGTCATTTATGTATGCATTTACATCTGAGGCAGGAATAGCGCTAGTTGCAGGGTATAATGAATAAATTTCCATATCAGCCTTTATTGCATTTTCGTAATAAGATTGAGCTGAAACTCCCCCTACATTCCAGCCTCTGAAAGCCGCTTCAGCCAACAATAAAGATGTTTGCGCATAAGTGACCCAGAAATCCGGAGCTGCTGAAGATGCAACTGACCATATATTCACCTGTGAATAGTTAAGGCCGGCTCCTCTGCCACCTCTACCACCATTAGCGATAGAAAGCTGGGCATCAGTTTTTCCAATGGGAACACCAAATTGATTGTTTAAAACAGTATCATAAACGGCCGGTACGGCTGCAGGATTGCCCGGGTCTGCAAAAGTTCCCAAAATGTATTTCCCGCGGGGATCTTTTGTTGATTTGAGCTGATTGACAAATGGCTCTGCAGCATAGTTATATTGAGAGAAACTTCTCAAGTTGTTGTTGTCAACTTCTACATAATTAGTTCCATCATATTTTACATACGCATTATCAGCATTGGATGTCATCACTCCTCCTGCATATGCTTCTTCTACAATAGACTTAGCTTTTGCCAGGTTAAGTTTTGTGTAGCGCATTCCTAACCTTAACAGTAATGAATAACCCAGTTTTTTCCATTTGGGTACCTGGGCCGCAGCAGTTGTACTTTTGACTGACGGTTGTGCGTTTGCTCCATAAAAAAGGTCAGCCGACACAAAATCACCGGCTGGATTCAATCCAGCTATTCCTTCTTTGAGTTCTTTGTATAAAGAATCGTAGATGGCAGCATCATCGTCGTATTTAGGAAAGAAAAGTTTGTCACTATAACCTTTTCCGGCTTCGGAGTAGGGCACATCTCCATAGTCATCAACCAAACCCATAAATACCTGAGCTTTCCATATCCGGATCATGCTCCGTAAATTGACCTGGGCAGTATTCGGCCCTAAAAGGTTCAACGCCTGCGTCATGTTTTTAATGGAGCTGTTATATTCTCCCCATTTGGCAGTGCTCATTCCGTCAATATCCGCATTGAAGCTAAAGCCAAGATTCGCTCCCGTGTTGTAAGGGGTCACAAATTGCTGAACAATGGTATGTTCCCCGGTCCATGTGCCGAGATGGGTTCGCTGCGCTCCGGCAAACAAAAGAGCAGGATCAACAGACGTAATTGCATACGGATTTGTGTTTAAGGTTTTAAAATCTTTATCGCATCCAGCAAAAAGCAAAATGCCGCTTATAAAGATAATTAGTCGCTTAATTATTTTTATCATATCGTTAGAATTTGACATTTATAGATAGATTGTAATTCCGGGTGGTTGGCAATGATGAATTTTCATATCCCGATCTGATGTCGCCAGATGACTGGATTGCTTCAGGATCAAGACCCGGAAGATCTTTGTGAATGATTGCCACATTGCGGCAGGAAGCCG
>CAMLGP010000166.1 GCA_946479535.1 uncultured Bacteroidota bacterium | reverse complement strand
TACCGGAAGCCGTTCCTGCTGCATAACGGAAGATGAGATGATCCCTGTTATTGAGATCAACATTTTTTAGCCGGCACAGCGCATGATTACGCAAAGCCAGCCATTTTGTATCGCTCAATTCACTATTGATAAAACTATCACAGGTCAGGGAATTGTAAGCAGGCTGCCAGGTTCTGAGGAATTGTCCAACTTCCTGTGACTCCTGATCTGATACATTATTCTTCACCCAGTTCACTACCCTGTTCAATTGGAGCTTCAGGGAATCATTATAGTGTCTTAATATTGGATAATCGTCAAATGTGTCCTCATCCCGGGAGTTATTGAAGAAGGCCATGAATTTATAATACTCTTCATGACGGAAAGGATCATAAGGATGACTGTGACATTGAACACAGGCGAAGGTTGTTCCCAATAATGCCTGCCAGGTGGTATTAACGCGGTCCATTACCGCAGCAGTGCGGAATTCTTCATTATCTGTTCCGCCTTCATCATTCGTCATGGTATTGCGGTGAAAGGCGGTAGCAATAAAATCATCATCAGTTGGATCAGGTAATAGATCTCCGGCGATCTGTTCTTTCAGGAATAGATCATAAGGCATATCCTTATTAAAAGCCTTAATAAGCCAATCCCGGTAATGCCAGATTGAGCGACTATCATCCCGCTCATATCCTTTGGTATCTGCATAACGTGCAAGATCCAGCCACATGGCCGTCCATTTCTCTCCATAATGTGGTGATGCTAACAAGGAATCAACAAGATTGGAGTATGCTTTATCACTATTATCTGCCAGATACTGTTTTGCCAGATGGTCAGGGGCTGGCATTCCAATAATATCCAATGCAACCCTCCTTAATAGTGTCTGTTTATTGGCAGCAGGAGAAGCAGCAAGTTTTGCCTCATTCCATTTCTTCTCAATAAAATGATCAATTGAATTTTTGGCCCAATTACCAGAAACTTCTGGTACAGAAACTGGTTTCAAAGGAACATAGGCCCAATGTTCGCCCCATTTAGCACCCTGTTTGATCCAGTTCTTTAATATTGTAATATCCTCTTTGCTGAGTGGATCATGCTTGTAAGGCATTCGGTCTTCCGGATCATTCAATGAAATTCTCCTGATCATTTCACTCTGACCCGGATCACCAGGAACAATTCCATATTTACCTGATTTTGTTTTAGAGAGTGCTTCTTCGCGGAATAATAGACTGAATCCTCCTTTCTGACGAACACCACCGTGACAGCTAATGCAATGATTATTCAGAATGGGTTTTACCTGGGTGGTAAAGTCAATGGTTGACTGGTGCATACCACACCGGAGAATAAAAATGGCCAGCGCCATTAACGATATAACAAGCAATAATCTGAACCGGTATTTCACCTGGCTGAGGGTTTAACCAAATTTACATTTTCTGGCTTAAAAGACCATCCTTATATGTCCCGTTCATTAACCCCGCTTGCCAGCTGGTAAGACTTACCGTTCCAGATAAAGCGACCAGTTGTCCCTTCGGGCAGTTCTATGCGAGCTTTTAATTTATTATTTATATGTTCATAGCTCACTTTAATGGTTCCCTTTGGATGCGGGATTTTGCCGTCAATATGTTTCAGTGCACCCAAATGAGGTTCAATCTTTATTTTTGAGAAACCGGGTGCGTCAGAATCAATGCCCAATACAGTTCGATAAAATTCAATGTTTGGGCTGGAGCCCCAGGCATGGCAATCAGATCGGGCCTGGTCAATTTCAGATATCTCTGCCCAGGTGGTAAGTCCCATGCTGATATTTTCCCTCCATTTATCCAGCCACTTCAGATAATCATTCCCAAAACCGGCCTTAATGAGCGCCTGGTTAAGATAATACTGAAAATAAATGGACGCAGGAGCCAGTGAAGTATCGGAAAGTAATTTGCCTGCCATTGCTTTTGCTTCATTCCCTGAAATTACTCCGGTAAGGATCGCGAGTGTATTTGCGTGCTGGGAATAAACATCTTTTTCACGTGTATCAGCAAAAAGCTTTCTGTCTGCACTCCAGTAATTCTTCCTGATGGATTTTATTAACCGAACGGCTTTTTGTTTATAGACCAGTGCATTGGCTGCTGTTCCCAATTGGAATTCCAATGATGCAGCTATTTGATAGGCCCACAATAATTGAAGATCCAATAGTGATGAACTTCCATCTTTACCAATTGGACCAGTACCACCATTCCATCCCTTCCTTCCATGTACCCAGTCTGTAAATTCCCAGTAAGGGGGATTGTGAAGGGAACCATCTGCTCCTTCATACTTTGAGAAAAACCATAACACATTACGAACACCCTGTAATTTATCCCGGATGAAGGCACTATCGCCTCTATACATCCAGTAATCATGTAACATACCGATATACCATAAGGAGAAAGTGGGTATTTGTTGCGGTGAATATGAAGGATGGCGACTCAATGTAATGCCTTCAGCAATTCTTGAGTGGTCCATTTGATTGATGGCATTCCTGACCAACCGGTCATCTCCACTATTATAAAGTGATACCAGCGCCTGAATTCTGGTGTCACCAATGTACTGAAGCTGTTCATAATATGGACAATCCATATAGGTCTCCATGGCACAGGAGCGGGCGGTACGCCATCCTATGTCAAGGATCTGTTTGAGTTGATGATTGTCATCTGCTTCGAAAGATGCGTTGAGCGTGAATGGATATCCTGTGAAGTAATTACTAATATCGTTGATGATCAGGGAATCATCTTTTGTATTTATACGCATTTCTATATACCGGAATGTCCTGTAGTTTAAGGGCGTAAATGCCTGCCTGTCTGATCCATCACTTATAATACTGTCTTTCCTGCCCGCAATAAATTTCCCTTCAATTTCATCTCTATTCCCTTTATGAATTGATTTACCCGGGCCATTGGGAATTTCATTAAATAATGACTCAGCATATACCAGGGAAATGGTAGCCCCATTGCCCTTGCTGAATTGAAGCCGGGGATAGGCATTGGTTAAAAAAGACTGATCCAGTAAGATTGTGGCAGATGTACTAGCAGGTACAGTGAAAGCAACGGGTTTTTCAGGAAATCCTGATGGAAGTGTAATGCCAGTTGCTTTTCTTGCGATTTGAAAACGTTGAAGGCGCAATTCCATTTGTGGTAGAGAAGAAGGCACCAGCATCCAGTTTGAAATATCTCCTCTTCCCTTAGGATTTGCACGTCCAATGCTGGAAGCATGTTTCCAGGTAGCATCATCAAAGTCTTTTTCCACAAGCCCTTTGGGCGTGCCATGCTGATCAACGATTTCTCCTGGACCAGTAACATAATAGGTATTATATCCTATACCACGCAAGGGAGCATAGGCTGAAATGGTTGTGCATTTCCAGGAATTGTTTGTACTAATACTGTCTTCTTTTGAAGAGTGGCCCTGAATTAAAAATGCAGTCCGGTTTGAGATCTGTGCTTCAGGCCTTAACTCTCCCTCATTCCAAACCAGTGCCACTATATTATTTTTTCCAGCATTTAGTTCTGCGGCAATATCAAGTGTCTCGTAGTTCCAGAAATAGTTATCACCACGTGCAGGTCCCTGTGAAAGTACTTTACCATTTACAAATAGACGGTATCTATTATCTGCTGATACATGTATAATAAATTCAGAAGGCTTTGATGCCAAAGTCAGTGTTTTACGGAATGCATAAACTCCATAACCATTTGGATCAATACCCGGCACACTGATCCACGAAGCATTCCATTGCTGAGGAATTAATGAGGAGTTTGATTGTGCACATATATTCAGGTTTACGATGGCAGTAAAGGCCAGACAGGCAAGTAGTTTCATAGGCCAAAAATAGAGATTCAGATCTATTTCCTATCGGTGCTGTTATTGCAAGCTTTTTAACTTAAATTCAGGATATTTTTATACCAAATTCAGAGTATGAACATTAAATGGAAAGGTGTATATCCCGCTATGACTACAAAGTTCACTGCAGATGATAAATTAGATCTCCCCCTCCTGGCGAAAAATATAGAAGTGCAGATTGAAGCCGGGATTGATGGGCTAATTCTCGGCGGCACCCTTGGTGAAGCAAGTGTATTGACCAATTCTGAAAAAGAAACGTTGATAAAATATACAGTAGATGTTATCAATGGACGCATCCCTGTTGTACTGAACATTGCAGAGGGTTCTACTCGTGAAGCATTAAAGCAGGCAGAATATGCAACAGAATGGGGAGCAGATGGATTAATGATGTTGCCACCCATGCGTTACAAAGCTGACCATCGCGAAACAGTTACTTATTTCAAAACGGTAGCAGGTTCTACTAACCTGCCCATTATGGTTTACAATAACCCTGTTGATTATAAGACAGAGATAACACTTGATATGTTTGAAGAATTGATTGAATGTGACAATATCCAGGCAGTAAAAGAATCAACAAGAGATGTTTCCAATGTAACAAGGCTGAAGACACGTTTTGGAAACCGCCTGAAAGTATTATGCGGCATAGATACCATTGCTACGGAAGAAATGGCACTGGGGGCTGAAGGATGGGTAGGCGGACTGGTTTGCGCATTCCCGGAAGAGACGGTAGCTATCTATCGCCTGGTGAAAGCCGGGCAGATGGAGGAAGCCATAAGGATCCATCGCTGGTTCCTTCCGTTGCTTGAACTTGATCTTCATCCCAAATTAGTACAATATATTAAGCTTGCGGAAGCACAAACCGGCATCGGAAGCGAACATGTTCGTCCTCCACGTCTCACACTTATCGGAGAAGAAAGAAAAACCGTTTTGAAAATTATCAATGATGGCATAGCTTCAAGGCCAACGATACCTGAACTGGCCAGAACCATATAATGAAAAAAACTTTTGTCTGTATTGACGCACACACATGCGGCAATCCTGTGCGCCTTGTAAAAGAAGGCGGTCCTGTATTACAGGGAAAGGATATGAGCGAAAAGCGACAGCATTTCCTCAGGGAATTTGACTGGATACGCAAAGGATTGATGTTTGAACCGCGTGGTCATGATATGATGAGTGGAAGCATCCTTTACCCTCCCCATGATCCCGCCAATGATGTAGCCGTATTATTTATTGAAACCAGTGGCTGCCTGCCAATGTGTGGCCACGGTACTATTGGCACTATTACCATTGCCATTGAAGAAGGTTTAATTATACCAAAACAACTAGGTGCGGTAAGAATGGAGGCTCCTGCAGGACTTGTAAATATTAGCTACACTACAGAAAGGAATAAGGTAAGATCCGTTAAGCTGGTAAATGTGCCGGCTTATCTTGATTCAGCAGATCTCCCAGTTGAATGTCCGGATCTGGGTGAATTAAAAGTGGATGTTGCTTATGGCGGGAATTTTTATGCCATTGTAGACGTACAAAAGAATTTTAAAGGACTGGAGCATTACCCAGCAGATAACCTGATTGCCTGGGCGCGTGAACTTCGCAAACGCATCAACGAGAAATATTCTTTCGTGCATCCTGAGAATACCACCATCAAAGGTTGTTCTCATATTTTATGGACAGGTGCAGTACTTGATAAAAAATCAACTGCCCGTAATGCTGTTTTTTATGGCGATAAGGCTTTAGACCGTTCACCGTGTGGTACCGGTACTTCTGCACGCATGGCTCAATGGTATGCAAAAGGGAAACTAAAAAAGGGGGATCGCTTTATTCATGAAAGTATTATCGGTTCCACCTTTATTGGAACCATAGAGGAAGAATTGACCATTGCTGGCAAGCCGGCAATCAGACCAGGCATTGAAGGCTGGGCCAGAATATACGGACAGAACACGATCACCATCGATGACGAAGATGATCCCTATGCCTTTGGGTTCCAGGTAGTCTGAATGGATTGAATTAAATAAGTAGTAATGAAGATTTCCATTATAGGTGCAGGCGTTATTGGATTAAGTTGCGCTTATTACCTGCGTAAAGAAGGACACCAAGTTACAGTTATCGATAGTGGCGATATTACCAAAGGGTGTTCCTTTGGAAATATGGGTTATGTTTCACCGAGTCATTTTACTCCCCTTGCTACACCCGGCATTATTGCCCAGGGAATAAAATGGATGCTTAATTCATCAAGTCCTTTTTATATCAAACCACGCCTCAATATAGACCTGATCCGCTGGGGTCTCACCTTCTATCGCAGTGCAAACAATAAAACCCTTGCAAAAAATATTCTGCCACTCAACAATCTTTTGCAGTTAAGTCGCCTGTTGGTCAATGAATGGAAAACAGACCTGGGAGATTCTTTTGGACTTGATGAGAAAGGCTGCTGGATGCTGTACAAAAATGAAAAGACCGGAGATCATGAAAAACATCTGGCTGATCAGGCAAACAAGCTTGGATTGAAGACGCTGATCTGCTCAGCTGCTGAGGTCCAGGATCATGAAAAGGAAACGGAAGTGAATATTGCCGGTGGAGTGCTTTACCTGGACGATTGCTATGTTGATCCGCCAAAACTGATGCATTCATTACACCAGCAACTGGAATTAAATGGTGTGCAGTTCCAGTTGAATACCAAAGTAA
>CAMLGP010000165.1 GCA_946479535.1 uncultured Bacteroidota bacterium | reverse complement strand
ATTCTGATGTTTAATAAGGGAAAGTACATTTGGAAACATTTTTCCAAAATGAAAATCCTGACCATTACCCTGCTTCTCACCGCTACCAGTATAGCTGCACAAAATCAATCCAAAGCAACAGGAGATAAAATTATTGCCATTGTAGGTGACAGACCAATCCTTCATTCTGAAATCAAAAACGCCATAGACGAAGACAGGCGAATAGGTGGATCTGTTACTGACAGTACAGAATGCACCTACCTGAAACAGGCAATTGTTGCCAAAGTACTAACACTCCAGGCTGAAAGAGATTCATTACGGGTGCCAGACGAAGAAATTGAAGCAGAACTGGATCAGCGCATTCGTTATTATATAAATGTTTTCGGTAGTGAGCAGGCATTAGCTGAATATGCAGGTAAACCAGTCTATAAGCTTAAGGAAGATTCAAGAGCTATTATAAGAGAGAGAAGGCTTGCTGAAGCCATGAAGGAGAAAGTCCTTTCTAAAGTGAGGATCACTCCAGTAGAAGTAAAAGCATTTTTTGACAATATCCCAAAAGACAGCCTTCCATATTATGAATCTGAACTTGAAATTGGTCACATCACCATATTTCCAAAAGCTTCCCTGGCCCTGGAGCAATACACAATTGAAGAGCTTAACAATTTTAAAAAACAGATAGAGAACAAAGTATCAAGCTTTGAAAAGTTAGCAAGAGATTATTCCTGGCACGCTGCAAGTAAACAAAATGGCGGACATTTTCAACTCAATCTTAATGATAACTCCTGGGACCCGAAATTTCTTTCTGCAGTGTTCCGTTTGAAGGAAGGTGATATTTCAAATCCTGTGAAAGTTAACAGGATGGGTTATTTCATTATCCAGATGGTAAAAAGAAGAGGGGATGAGGCTGTTGTTAAATTACTGCTGAGAACTCCACCTGTTACTGATAACGAACTGGTAAAAGCTGCAGCAAGATTGGATACCGTCAGGGCTAAGATCATTGCAGGCAGTTTGAGCTTCAACGAAGCAGCCTTAAAATACAGCGAATACAATACAACAAGATATCAGGAACCGTTTATTGTTAACCTGGATGGATCTTCTCATGTACCCATTGATCAGCTGGACAAATCAATAGTTACAACAATCAGTAAAATGAAAGTAGGAGACATTTCTCAACCTGTTACATTTACTAACGATGAGAATAAGAAAGGGGTAAGTCTTGTATACCTCAAATCTCGTACAGATCGACACCGTATGAACTTCCGTGATGATTACAGCAGAATTTCTGCCATGGCCCTCGATAAAAAGAAAGCTGACGTACTCACCGAGTGGTTAAAGAAAATGGTTCCTGCCTATTCTATAACCATCAGTAATGACAATGGAAATGGATGCCCCCTGGCAAAAGAATTTGCCACTATTAAATTTGTCAATAACTAAACTAGGCACTAATTCCAGGTTGGTAAACCATTGCAATGGCACCAGAGGTAAACGTGCGTGACGAAAGGAGTTTAAAATTTTGTCCAGTTGATCCCTCTTCGAATAATCTTTTCCCTTTTCCCAATGTTAACGGGTAAGTATATAGCTTGTATTCATCTACCAGCTGTTCTTTATCCAGCATTTGAGAAAGCTTATAACTACCCAAAACCAGTATGTCCCTGCCAGGCTTTTGTTTTAATTTTTTGATCTCATCGCTAATATTTTCACTTATAATAATTGAGTTTTTCCAATCTGTTTTCTTAAGAGATCCAGAAACAACAAACTTGATATAATTATTAAACCTGTCTGCCATGGCACCCGTTCTATTAGGCCATCGCTCTCCCATGAATTCGAAGGTATTCCGGCCAAACAGGAATGAATCGCAAGTTGAAAGATCATTGAAGAGGTCTTCTGTGATCTCCTGATCTTTTATATAGTTGGCTGCCCATATTTCAGGAGATTCCATAATGCCATCTAAAGTCATGAATTGTTTTACGATTAACTTTCGCATAGTCCTTCAATTTTTTGTAATGGTTAAGTTTTACCCAATAAAAGTAAAGTGGAGAAGGCCCGTCAACCGGGTGTAAATTGGACTATCGAAAGGGTGAATTGGACAACCATTCACCTTAATGGAACTCAGGAACTCAATTGCAAATAATTTAGCAGATCAGGCAGGTCTTTTCCAATCCCATCAGGTATGGCGTTCAGTTCCTCCCCTGGCAAATTTAAACGGTTCACCCAGAATGATGGAAACCCAAACCATTTTGAACCGGATACATCCCAACCAGCAAACGCTGCGAATAGGATCTCTTCTTTCTTTAATCCCAAAGTATCAATCGCCAGTTGATAGGCAACCGGGCTGGGTTTATAGGTCTTCGCCTTATCAGTGCTGATTACAGTTTCAAAATAGTCTTTTATCCCGCCATTCCTTATACATGAATTAAGCATTTCGCCTGTCATATTGGAAAGGAATGAAAGCCTTATTCCATTCTTTTTAAGCATCTCCAACACAGGTATTACATCTGGCCAGACTGGAAGAGCAAGATATTGTTCCATTAATACCTTCCGGTTATTATTCGAAAGTGTAATTCCTGTTTTTTTTGCAGCAAAAGCAAGCGCATCTTCAGTTATATTCCAAAAATCCATGTATTGCGCGCCCGCTGTCCTCAACCAGGAATATTCGAACTGTTTGGCTTTCCAGATAGCATTTAATTCTTCGCCTTTTTCAGGATAAAGTTTGACAGCAAGGTTTGCCACAGGTCCTGGATTAAAAATTGGAAAGGCATCAAATGCAATTGCTTTGATCTTATTTTTCATCAGCATTACATTATCCAGGATTGGCGGGAAATAGGTAGTGACAGCTATCCCGCCAATAACTCTGGAAATAAATGTTCTTCTGGTAAATGGTTTCTTATGCATTATTTAATCAGTTGCAAAATGTAACACTGACCTTTATTTAACTGCCAATATATCCACCATTTCAATTACCGGTTCCTGGGAAAGAAGAGCTGATGCATTTGCCATTAATGCTGCGGCAATGGGCCCATTTAAATGCGCCTTACGTCCTTCTTCAGTTTCAAAACTGTCGAAGATCGTGAATGTAGTAGGGCCGTTCTGAAGTGCATACCACCTGATTGTTCCAGGTTCTGCTTCAGCCAGCGGTAATGCAGACTTTAAAAATTCCATCACTTCTTTCTCTTTACCAGTTTTTGCTTCCAGTCTGGCCAAAATTGCAAACTTTTCCATCGGGTTGTTTTTAAAAATTAAATACTAGGGTTAATCTAAACCAGTCGGAAAAGTAAAATCACGGGGTAATAAAATTTGTCGGTTGCCTGACATAGGCACACTCATGCCTGTTTTTTAGGATGGGCCAGGTAATCCAGAATCACAATTTTGGCAGCCAATTACAGCAATATTCCCCCTGTAAGCCACTGGTTACCGTCAGCTTATCTTTAGCAGTTTTTACGTATAATCTCGGTATGTTCTCCGTACATCCTCCGTACATCTTCCGTTTATAACGGAGGATGTACGGATAATTTACGGAAAATATACCAAAGTTAAAGGGAGAATAGACTAGAGATGGCCTGAAGAATAATCAATACTTAACCTATAGAAAGTTATGGCAAGAATTAAAAACAACCCCTTTGTCAGGGGCGCTTCCGGTAAAGTTGCCGGTGATTCCGTTTACAAAACGTATTATGGCAAGACTGTTTTATCCAAGGTTCCCGACATGAGTAAACGGGTGCTGAGTAAAAAACAGATTGAATGCAATCATAAAATGATTGATGCTAACGCATATGCCAGCAGTTTTTATAATTCAGAAGAAAGTAAAATAAAAGCGCGTATCAGTTTGAAATTACCGCAGCATAAATCTTTGTACCATGCATTGGTAAAAGAGTATATGGACAAGAGCTTTTTTATTTGTCCATGGCCGGTTAACTTCGCTCCATCAATCCCACTTCATGAGCGTATTTCACTACGGAACTGATCACTTAACGATTGGAAAAACAATAGCTATTGCCAATGGTTCACTTAAAGGAGAACTGGCTGAACCAGCACTTAAAAAGATACAGACCAGTCACGAACATGTACAGCAAATAGTTGCCGATAATCGGACTGTCTACGGTATAAATACAGGCTTTGGCATTCTATCCAATAAATCCATTTCTCCAGAGGATACACGCACGCTCCAACACAAGATCCTTCAAAGCCATAGTGTGGGAGTGGGTGACCCCATTCCCGCAGAGATCGCAAAGATCATGATGATCTCAAAAGTGCACTCACTTGCCCAGGGATATAGCGGTATTCAACCAGAAACCTTGCAGCGAATATGCTGGCACATTGAAAATGATATCATACCGGTAGTTCCAGAAAAGGGTAGTGTTGGTGCCAGTGGTGATCTTGCTCCTTTGGCTCATTTATTTCTTCCATTGATTGGCCTGGGTGAATGTTATTATAAAGGGGCAAGAACTGATACCGCCATAATCTTAAAGAAGGAAAATAAAAATCCAATTCAATTAGGACCAAAGGAAGGCCTGGCTTTGATAAATGGCACTCAATTCATACTTAGTTATGCGGTTAAAGCCACGCAGCGAATGCATAATTGTCTTGAAGCTGCAGATATTATAGGAGCAATGAGCCTTGAAGCACTCACCGGTACAAAAGCTCCCTTTGATGAACGTCTGCATGCACTTCGTCCATTTCAGGGGAATATACTTGTTGCAAAAAGATTGCGTGAATTATTGCACAATTCAGCCATTATGCAAAGCCATGTGGATTGTGGCCGTGTTCAGGATCCTTATTCACTTCGCTGCATGCCACAGGTGCATGGTGCATCACGCAATGCGTGGTTGCATTTGAAAGAATTGACTGAAACAGAATTGAACGCTGTTACCGATAATCCCATACTGTTTGGCACCAATGATACAATTAGTGGAGGCAACTTTCATGGACAACCACTTGCACTTCCATTAGATTACGCCTGCTTTGCAGCAGCTGAGATCGGAAACATATCAGACAGGCGCTGCTACCTGCTCCTGGAGGGGAACTGGGGTTTACCCTTACTATTAATGAAGGATGTTGGTTTGAACAGCGGTTTCATGATCCCGCAATACACAACCGCAGCATTGGTTACAGAAAATAAAACACTCTGTTTTCCAGCTAGTGCTGATAGCATTCCAACCTCCCTGGGACAGGAAGATCATGTTAGCATGGGAAGTATTAGCGGAAGAAAATTGAATGCGGTTTTAGATAATCTTGAATATATACTTGCCATTGAATTAATGACTGCATGCCAGGCTATTGAATTCAGAAGACCCCTGAAGAGCGGTGCAATTCTGGAATTTGCTCATGATTACGTAAGACAAATTGTTGGATTTGCATCCGAGGACCGTATATTCGCAAAGGATATAAATGATATAAAGGCAATACTTTCGAATTTTAGCTTTGTCTCAAAAGTGAATGCCTTTGCTCAAACCACCGGTATAAACCTCCCGGATATCTCAGGAAAATTCGATATCCAATGAAACATAAAAAAAGGGAAAGCAGCATTTAACCGTGTTGCATTGTCCAATGCTAGCGCCACCGGAAAACAGCCAAATTTCGTAACTATCTGCTTGATTCGTATACTAACTTGCTAATGAAAGACGGTTCACAAAGGCTTGAAGCAGTTCTGATGGAAAAACTGCTGCAAAATGACGAGCAGGCGCTCGCTGCTCTGATGAAACTATACTATGCTGATTTGTACAATTATGCATCCAGGTTCACAATGGATAGCGGATTAATCAAAGATTGCATACAGGAAGTATTTATCAGTCTCTGGCAAAGAAGGGAAACTACAGGGACAATATTATCCCCAAAGTATTATTTTATCCGCGCAATTAAGAATAAAGTCCTCAAATCACTTCACAAACTCAATCGCAAAAATGTTGCAGGTGAGCTTCAGGAAGAATATGATTTCTTTCATGAGTTCTCTATAGAACGGATAATTATTGAAAAACAGATCTCAGAAGAAAAGGCAGACAGGCTGCGTAAAACGCTGGCACTCTTATCAAAACGCCAAAAGGAAATCATCTACCTCAAGTACTATCAATACCTTGATCATGGTCAGATTGCTGAATTGATGAATATCAGCCGTCAGTCTGTTTACAATCTCCTCCACGAAGCCATTTTCAAGCTGAGAAGCCTGTGGCATACCGAGTTCGTTAACCAGTAATAAAAAAAAAGTTAAAAAGACCAGTAGGTTTCCTGGTTCCGGGGAACTTATAGCTATATACCATTTGGCATGAAAGAATACCGGTTGTTCGATATCTCCGATTTTGTGATGGATGAGGATTTTATCCGTTGGGTAAACAAGCGGGAAAAAGCGGACAATGATTTCTGGAATAAATGGTTAGGCCAGCACCCGGACAAACACATGGTTGTTGCCGAGGCCAGGAGAATTCTCGAATCCATCGGCACTGAAGAGACCGCTGCGCTCACAGAACAGGATATCCAGGCTGAAATTGATCGTCTGTTATTCACTATCAAAGAGAGGAAAGAACTTCCATCAATAGCTACAAGGAATACTTCATTTAAGAAATGGTGGTATGCTGCAGCGGCTACTGTTATGTTGGCACTCGCC
>CAMLGP010000164.1 GCA_946479535.1 uncultured Bacteroidota bacterium | reverse complement strand
GTCTGCACCCAAAATGGAACCTTTAATGGGTACCAACGGCAAACCCCGGAAAGCGTTAAAACGACAAACGATTACTGTTACGAAATAGTACCATAAATAATTCCAACATAAAAAAGGTCCGCCGAAGGCGGACCTTTTTTATGTTGACCCATATGGATTCGAACCATAAATGACTGAACCAAAATCAGTAGTGTTACCATTACACCATGGGTCAATTCCACTCCAGTTCCAATTCGGAATTGGGAGTGCAAAAATAGGGTTTACCGGGCTTTCACCCAAATGGTTTTTACCCCCTTTTTGGCCCTAATCCGTTAAAGATTAGAGGCTGATGGAAGACTGGGCGGACTGCTCCTTTTCCTCCCTGTCCTTTAACTCTTTGATCTTGTCCAGGGCCCCGGCTACCACATCACACATGACCGTATAAAGAGCACCCTGCCGATAATTGGCATAGATATATTCCAGCGCCTCATTCTCATCCGGAATAACAAGTACCGGTAGTGAAGTATTCACATTTTCAATCCCTTCTTTCAATAAATTGATGATCTCATCTGCAGTCCGGCCTCGCAGGTTCTTGTCGCACCGGATAATGATCTCATCAAAACACCTGGCAGATATTTCTCCCAGTGCCCTGATATCCTCATCCCTCCGGTCACCGGTACCAGATATTACTCCAATCCGGGTAGTATAATCAAGCCTGCTAATAAAATCACAGAGCAATTGCAGGCCATGCGGATTATGCGCAAAATCTGCCAGCATGGTAAAATTCCTGAAGTGAAAGAAATTCAGTCTTCCGGGCGTCTGTACTGAAGAAGGCATAAAGGAGGTCAGCGCAGACCGGATATCTTCAATGGTGATATCCCTGAATAAATAGGTAGCCAGCACAGACGGCAAACAGTTTTGGATATTATGAGTAGCCTTTCCTTCAAAAGTGATAGGTATATCCTTAACAGCCATCACGCGGATCTTCCAGTTGCCTTTCATGATACTGACATACCCGCTTTCATAAACCGTTGCCAGGCCGCCACGTGCACAATGCCGTTTTATTCTTGGATTGTTTTCATCCATGCTGAACAGTGCCACATTGCAGTTGAGACCTTCTTTCATTTTATATACCAGATCATCATCAGCATTCAGGATCGCATAGCCGTGAGGAAAAACTGTTTCCGGTACCACAGCTTTCACCTTGGCCATCTGTTCAACGGTGTTGATACCAGCCAGTCCCATGTGATCAGCTGCTACATTTGTAACAATAGCAACATCACAATGCTGAAAGGCCAGACCTGCCTTCAATATACCACCTCGTGCACATTCCAGCACAGCAAAATCAACTGTTGGATCTTTTAATACAAAAGAAGAACTTACCGGACCGGTACAATCTCCTTTCATCATCATCTGATTCTGTATATAAACACCATCACTGGTAGTATAGCCCACCTTTCTGCCGGCTGATTTGGCAATATGCGCTGTTAGTCTTGTTGTGGTTGTTTTACCATTTGTGCCTGTAATGGCAATGATCGGGATACGGCCAATGCTTCCGCGGGGGAAAAGCATGTCAACAACAGGTTCTGCCACATTTCTGGCCAGCCCTTCAGAAGGTTCAATATGCATCCTGAATCCCGGGGCTGCATTTACTTCAAGAATAGCACCACCATTTTCAGATACAGGTGTGCGGAGATCGGGTGTCATAATATCAATGCCACATATATCCAGACCAATTATACGGGCAATGCGCTCACACATGAAAATATTGGCAGGGTGAACCTCGTCTGTTACATCAGTAGAAGTTCCACCTGTGGAAAGATTAGCAGTAGATTTTAATATTACCAACTCACCTTTTGGTGGAATGGTTTCAAGTGTATAACCTCTTTCATCCAGCATTTTCTGTGTGGACTGATCAATGGTGATCTGTGTTAGCACTTTTTCATGCCCATATCCACGCCGCGGATCCTTATTTTTTTCATCTACCAGCCATTGAATGCTGTGAACACCATCACCGGTCACTGAAGCAGGGGTGCGCAAGGCAGCACAAATAAATTTATAATCGATCACAAGGCAGCGGAAATCCACTCCGGTTATAAAACGTTCAACAATTACATTGCGACTAAACTCCCTGGCTGCCTCAAATGCACGCAATGCCTGATCCCATGAAGTAATATTGGTTGTATTTCCTTTGCCGTGATTACCATCGATAGGCTTTATTACAAGGGGATAGCCGAACTTTTCAATGGCTTCGCGCAACCCATCTTCGGTGCGGACCACTGTGCCTTTGGGTACGGGTATCTCTGCTGCTTCCAGCAGCATTTTGGTTTCTTCCTTGTTGCAGGCAATATCAACGGCAATATTGGAAGTAGTGGAAGCAATAGTAGCACGCACCCTTTTCTGATTTACTCCATATCCTAACTGTACAAGGCTTTGTTTATTTAACCGGATAAAGGGAATGCCGCGTTTTGCCGCTTCATCTACAATACACCCGGTTGAAGGTCCCAGCCTGGTATCTTCCCTGATCTCCCGCATTTTCTGGATATCTTCTTCCAGACTGTATTCCTGTCCATCAATCAGTGCCTGCACAATGCGGAAAGCAGCTTTTGCTGCATACACTCCTGCGTCTTCCTCCATATAATCAAAGACCACATGATAAATGCCATCCCGTTCGCCTGTGCTTCTTGTTCTGCCAAACCCGCAATCCATCCCGGCCAGTGTCTGAATCTCCAGCGCCACATGTTCAATTACGTGGCCCATCCAGGTGCCTGATTCAATCCGCTGGAAAAATCCACCGGGTACACCTTCACTACAACGATGTTCCTGAAGGGTAGGCAATAGTTTTTCAAGGCGTTCCCGGAATCCTGGTATCTTGTTGGAAGGCTGTTGTTCCATCTCTTCAAGGTCCAGTCTCATTTGGATAAGTTTAGGGCGACGAACACTCCAGTAATTTGGCCCTCTCAGCACTTTAATTTCCAGTATACGCATACAAAACTTAGGTTTATCTGAAATTAGTTGATTTCAGGCAGGTTGCCAAAGAGCTGGATGATAGCAAAAGGGATACCAACACGCCTGTGCAGTATTCTTTCACACTTATCAAGTTTGAATTCCCGGCTCAATATTATTTCCTAATTTACCCCCTTCTTGCTACATTCATTTCTCAACCAAAACGCATGAGGGTCTTAAATTTTACACTACTTCTCCTGTTTTTTTGTTGCACGGTAATAGCCCAGGATAAAGACAGGGACTGGGTAAGTAAAAATATTTCAGTTACACGCCATCAGCTGAAACTGGGAAATGAAGTATTCAACTATACTGCCACCACAGGCTACATGGAAATGAAAGATGAAAAGGATACCTTAAAAGCTAACCTTTTCTTTATAGCCTATACCAAAGATGGTGAAATGGATCCTGCAAAACGGCCTATCCTTTTTTCATTTAATGGTGGTCCGGGCTCTGCGTCTGTATGGTTGCACATGGGTGCCCTGGGACCAAAGATCGTGCAGATGACAGATGAAGGGAATACACTTACTCCTCCCTATAAATATGTAGATAACCCTAATACCTGGCTGGATAAAGCGGATATTGTATTTATTGATCCCATGATGACGGGCTATACCAGGCCCGCTGGTAAAACCCAACAGGGGGAATTCACAGGTTTTGATAATGACCTCAGCTTTGTGGGAGATTTTATTCGTCTTTATACAACACGATATAAACGCTGGGCTTCTCCCAAATTCATCGCCGGCGAAAGTTATGGGACAACGCGTGCAGCTGCACTTTCCGGATATCTTCAGGAACGTCATGGCCTGTATGTAAATGGTATTATTCTTATTTCCGCGATTCTTGATTTTGGAACAGTAAGATCAGACAGAGGGAATGATCTTCCTTTTGCTTTACTCCTGCCAACCTATGCAGCCACTTCCTGGTACCATAAAAAACTGGATCCGAAATATAATAGGCTGCCAGCTCTGTTACAGGAAGTGCAACAGTTTGCGGTGAATGAATACAATGATGCATTGATGAAAGGCGACAGGCTTTCGGTGGAAGAAAGACACTCAGTGATAAACAGGCTGCATGATTATACCGGACTTTCCACTGATTACCTGGATGAGACCAATCTCCGAATCTCAGTTGGCAGATATAATAAAGAGCTTATGCGAAAAGAAGGGAAGACCGTAGGCCGCCTGGACTCTCGCATTACTGGCAGTGACTATGATGCAGCAGGAGAAGAGTATGATTATGATCCCAGTTACAATATTGCCATTTATGGTACCTATACCATGGCCATTAATGACTATATCCGCCGTGATTTGAAATATGATAATGATCTTCCTTACGAAATATTAACTGGCCGTGTTCGTCCATGGACAAATAGTCGTGATAAATACCTGAATGTAGCAGAAACGTTGCGCGATGCAATGGTCAAAAATCCTTACCTGAAAGTGTGGATCTGCAATGGATATTATGATATGGCCACGCCCTATTTTGCCACAGATTATGTGATCCACCATATGTTCCTTCCAAAGGAATTGCAAAAGAATATCAATTTTACCTATTACGAAGCTGGCCATATGATGTATATCCATAAGCAATCCCTGCTTCAACTGAGAAAGGATTATGTGGATTTTATGAACAATGTTCTACGTTAAGGTCAAAGCAATTGTATGTCGTTCAATCGTCGAAATTTTTTACATAAAGCGGGTGCGTTTACAGCCACTGCTTTTTTCAGCTCACTGACAAAGTCGGCCTGGAGCCGCAACCTGGAAAGAGCTTTACGGAATGCAGAAGGGGTAAGTGCTGAAGCATTGGCAGGCGAGGAGGATTTCTGGTATTATGTTCAGCAATCGTTTTCCACGCCAACAGCCATTATCAATTTTAACAATGGGGGTGTATCACCAGCACCCAGGATGGTGGCGGAAGCTATGAAGCGATACTATGATATTAGCAACGAAGCTCCGAGTTATTTCATGTGGCAAATTCTAGATCGTGGACGGGAACCCTTACGTAAGGAACTGGCAAGAGTTGCAGGCTGTAGCCAGGAAGAAATTGCCATGAACCGTAATGCTTCAGAAGGGCTGGAAACTGTCATATTTGGACTGCAACTGAAAGCAGGGGACGAAGTGATTGTTGCCAAACAGGATTATCCAAACATGATCAATGCCTACCGGCAAAGAGAGATCCGGGATGGGATTAAAATTGTCTGGGTCAACCTTGAACTACCTTCTGAGAATGAAGAATATCTGGTGAGTCAATATGTAAAGGCCTTTGGCCCCAAAACAAAAGTTGTACATGTAACGCATGTGATCAACTGGAACGGGCAAATATTACCTGTCAAAAAAATAGCACAGGAGGCGCATAAAAAGGGGATTGAGGTGGTGGTTGACGGCGCTCACAGTTTTGCCCAAATGAATTTTAAAATTCCTGACCTGGATGCAGACTATTATGCGGCAAGCCTGCACAAATGGTTATATGCACCAATCGGTACGGGGCTGTTATATGTAAAAAAGGACAAGATCAAAACAATCTATCCTTTGTTCGCGGCACCTAACGATCCACTGAAGGATGATATCCGGAAATTTGAACACCTGGGTACAAGACCATTTTACATAGAACAGGCTATTGCAAAGGCAATAGAGTTTCATGATATGCTGGGTCCGGAACGTAAGGAAAAACGGCTCCATTACCTAAAGAATTACTGGATGGAGAAGGTGCAGAACATTCCGAAAATAAAGCTGAATACTTCGCTTGACCGCAAATGGGGCTGTGCAATTGGCAGCGCCAGGTTAGAAGGCAAAACCCCAAATGAGATGGATTATTTCCTGAATGGCAATTACCGGATCCATACGGTGGCCATCGATTGGGAAAATATACACGGTCTCCGGATCACCCCTAATGTTTACACAACAATTCAAAACCTTGATGTGTTAGTAGAAGGTATTACGGCTTTTGCAAAAAGCTAGTATCTTTTTACTGAAAATGTCTGCTCCACTTACCAACCGGAAGATCAACCTGCTTCAGGCCACTGCTATCAATATGATAGATATGGTAGGTATTGGTCCATTTGTGGTAATGCCCTTTGTGGTCAGCCAGTTTAATAACGGACTTTTCCTATGGGCCTGGATATTCGGAGCCTTTACAGCCCTTGTAGATGGTATGATCTGGAGCGAACTGGGTGCACGTTACCCTTTGGCCGGAGGTACTTACAATTTCCACCGGATTGCGTATGGGGAAAAAGGCGGAAGGATGATGAGCTTTCTCTTTGTCTGGCAAACTGCAATTCAGGCGCCACTGGTGGTAGCCTCAGGAGCTATCGGATTTGCACATTATCTTACCTACCTGGTTGATCTGAGCTTTGTTCAACAAAAGATGGTTTCAGGAGGATTGGTTATTCTGGTCTTTCTTCTTCTTTACCGTCGTATTGAAACTATTGGAAAGATATCTGTTGTTCTGGGATCGGTTGTAATTATCACTATTATCTGGATCATCATCACCGGGCTCACTCACCAGCATCATGCTGTTTCTCTGATACCTCAGGAAGGAAGCTCTTTTTTGAGCCTGGCGTTCCTTGCTGCTATTGGGCATGGATCGGTCAAAACGGTTTA
>CAMLGP010000163.1 GCA_946479535.1 uncultured Bacteroidota bacterium | reverse complement strand
TCCCAAGCCGAGAACAATTATGTTGGGAGCTCAATTATCATTCTAATTGCTAAAAGAAATAACTACAGATATGAAAAAATTAGTTAACC
This sequence comes from uncultured Bacteroidota bacterium, assembly GCA_946479535.1. The sequence goes on along the minus strand of CAMLGP010000163.1, from coordinate 6,528 downwards.
TTCTTCTGCTGTTGCTGGTAGTATTTGGTTGCGATAAGAAACTTGACCAGGTAAACCCCAATGCGTTGACAACTGCCGGATACTGGAAAACGAAGGACCAGGCATTTGCGGGAACAACGGCCATCTACAATGCATTGATCCTTGACGGAACATATATGCGTTCTTTTCCAGGTCTGACTGATAGTCGCGGTGATGATTTTATGGGCGATAGTCCCTGGCTTGATCTTGAGCTCACCGGAAAATTCATCATTCCTGCCACTTCGGATCCTGTATTCTGGATTTGGAGAGACTTTTACCTTGTGATCAACCGTGCTAATCAGGTATTGGCTAATGTGAGCAAATATGAAGCAGGTATTTTAACAACCGATGAGAAGAACCGTCTGCTGGGTCAGGCTTATTTTCTTCGCGGATTGGCTTACTGGAACCTTGCCACTACATTTAAAGCCGTACCGGTAATCACTGAACCTCCAGTTGATCAAAATGATTATTATCCTCCTACTGCCACAGAAGATGTATTGTGGAACCAGATATATTCAGATCTTACACAGGCCGAAGCTATGCTACCGATAAGCTATACTTCTGTAACAGGACCCGATGCTGGTCAAAAAGGTAGAGCCACAAAGGGTGCTGCTGCAGGATTATTGGGTAAGGCTTATCTCTACCGCAAGGATTATGCAAAGGCAGGAACACAATTTGAAAAATTCTTTACAGGTGGTCCGCTGGCAGGAGTTTATTCATTGATGCCTAACTACCGCGATAACTTCAAAGATGTTGGAGAGAACAATGCTGAATCACTTTTTGAGGTTCAGTTTACTGAAGGTTCAGGAACTGATTTTAACTGGACAGGTGAACCCAGCACTTCCTGGAAGCAGGTACAGGCTATCTCCGTAACTTATGGAATGGAAGGCAAAGGATTTTCTGATTACCTGCCAACAAGCTGGATCTACAATGAATTCAAGCAGGAGCAAACAACTGGCGGCAAGAGTGATCCTCGTCTTCTGGCAACAATTGCTTCTTATGAGCCTGCTGATAATTCCATACTGGCATACGGAGCTGCCTGGGCAAATCCCCAAACCAAGATCTATCCCAGAAAATATACCAATGATGGCCTGGGCAGGGCATTTGAAACACCTGAATCAGGTATCAATTATCGTGTGCTCCGTTATGCAGATATTCTTTTAATGTATGCTGAAGTACTGAATGAAACCAATCGCACTGCGCAGGCTTATTCCTATATTCAACAGGTTAGAACAAGAGCGCAGTTGCCTGACCTGGCCACTACAAAACCTGGTATGACACAAGCCCAGATGCGTGACCAATTAGCGCATGAAAGAGCACTTGAGTTTTCAATTGAAGGCCAGCGCATCAATGACTTGATCCGCTGGGGCTGGTTTACTGATCCCGCTAAACTGGCATTATTGAAAACTCATGATACTGATTTTAATAATTATGTAGCAGGCAACGAATATTTACCCATTCCGCTCCGCGAACTGGATGTAAATAAGAACCTGAAGCCGAACTCAGCCAACTAATATCCAATAATGAAAGATTCCTGTTCATTCGGTTTGCAGTGAACAGGAATTTTTTTCTGTATCGGGATCTGACTATATGGCAATAGCCTTAAGTGATCATGAATGCAATAAGGGGGGGGTAAAAATGACCCCTCTTTTAATGATAAAATAGAGTCAGAACATGCAAAAAAAAAGGATTAACGAAATAAATTTTAATGAATAGTTTTAGGCAAATAATTAAGTGTATGAAATACAAATATTTCCTGAGTGGACTATTCATTTTCCTCTTTAGTTGTGCAACTGCTTTTACACAATCCAAAGTAACCTTGCATGCAGATGAGGGCAAGACAACGATTAATAAGAATATTTATGGCCATTTTGCAGAACACCTTGGTCATTGCATTTATGATGGATTTTATGTAGGAGAAAATAGCACCATACCCAATACAAATGGGGTGAGGAACGATATCATTGAAGCGCTTAAAAAACTAAAGGTGGCCAATCTCCGCTGGCCGGGTGGATGCTTTGCAGACACCTATCAATGGAAAGATGGCATTGGGCCAAAGGATAAAAGGCCTGCCATGATTAACCGCTGGTGGGGTGGTGTAACCGAAGATAACAGCTTTGGTACCCATGATTTCCTGGATATGTGTGAAAAGATTGGTGCGCAACCATATCTGGCAGCTAATGTGGGAAGTGGAACTGTGCAGAATTTGATCGACTGGGTTCAATATGTCAACTACCCCAGTCAGAGCAGTCCTATGTCCAAACTCCGTACAGCCAATGGAAGAGAAAAGCCCTGGAATGTAAAGATATGGGGAGTTGGAAATGAAGCCTGGGGTTGTGGTGGCAATATGAAACCGGAGTATTACGCCAATATTTATAAGCAGTACGCCACTTTCATGACAGACTGGAACAATAATGACAGTATGTGGCGTGTAGCTTCGGGAGCTAATAGTTCAGACTACAACTGGACGGAAGTTTTGATGCGTGATATTCCTCTCAATATGCTGGAAGGGGTAGCCCTGCATCATTATTCAGTAACTGACTGGAATGCTAAAGGCCCAAGTATTGATTTTACAGAAAATCAATATTTCAATACGATGAGTGTAGCACTCAAGATGGAGGAACTGGTGACACGCCATTCAACCATCATGGACAAATATGATCCAAATAAAAAGGTAGCCCTGGTAGTTGATGAATGGGGCGGATGGTATAATGTTGAAGCCGGTACCAATCCGGGATTTCTCTACCAGCAAAATACCATGAGGGATGCCATGATCGCAGGTATTACGCTGAATATTTTCAATAATCATTGCGACAGGGTAAGAATGGCTAACCTGGCTCAAACGGTAAATGTGCTGCAGGCAGTAGTATTAACTAACAAAGAGAAGATGATCCTTACGCCTACCTACCATGTAATGGAGATGTACAATGTGCATCAGGATGCTACCATGCTACCGTTAAATGTAAACTCTTCTGATTATGTATTCGGTAATCGCAAATTACCGGCAGTATCTGCTTCTGCATCCAGGGATAAACAGGGATTGACCCATATTTCCCTTGTTAATATAGATGCATCCAAAACACAGACGATAGAAATTAATATTCAGGGTGGCAATTATACTGCAATAACTGGCCGGATCCTAACCTCCGCCAAAATGCAGGACCATAATACATTCGAAAAACCCGAGACAGTAAAACCTGCAGTATTCAAAAATTTTAAGAAAACCGACAACCAGCTAAGTGTAACACTGCCGCCTTTTTCTGTTGTAGTGCTCGAGATGAAATAGCGTGATGATAAAACGGCATACCATATGAAGCGAATCAGTGAATGTTTGATCATAGTGATAATGATAACCGGAATTTGCTTTTCGGGGTGCAAGAAGAATCCTGATTCGCCTGATCCGGACCCGGGCACTAACCCAGGTACCAATCCTGGTGGAGGTAGTACCACGCCAACATTTGATATCAACTCCATTAATGATACTTATGCATCCCTGGCTCCCTTTGCCAATTATCAGCAATGGGGGCCTTATAATGTGCATGACCCTTCTATCATCAAAAGTGGAGAATGGTTTTATTCATTCAGTACTGATGTGGGGTATGGAATAACTGTAAGACCAGGTTTGCAAATAAGAAAATCAAAAGACCTGGTAGAATGGTTCTTTGTGGGCTGGGTATTTGACAATTTGCCGCCGCAGGGAGCGCAATTCATTACCTCCAACGGTGGTACGCCATTTCAATCATTATGGGCGCCTTATATAATGAAAGTGGGAGCAGAGTTCAGATTATATTATTCCCTTTCCTCTGCGGTTCCCCGGTTGAGCGTGATAGGGTTGGCAACAGCATCCAATCCGGAAGGGCCCTGGACCGAGAAAGGAATTGTAGTAACCTCCCGGAATGATGCATCCACTCAAACCAATGCCATTGATCCAACAGTGGTAGTAACACCGGGTGGCGATCACTGGTTTTATTATGGTTCAGCCTGGGATGGCATTTATACGCTAAAGCTGAATCCCGCTACGGGACTTGCATTAACAGGAGGAGATAAGGGAACAAGAATTGCCCAACGTGGATTTACCGGCACCAGTATCAATGGAAATATTGAAGGAGCGGAGATTATCTATAATCAAACCCTTAATAAATACTATCTATTTATTGCCTATGACTGGCTGGAAACAAAATACAATGTACGGGTAGGGCGCAGTGATAATCCCCAGGGCCCATTCACTGATTTCAATGGCGGCAATATCAACATAGCTCAGGACCATGGCCCCATGATACTGGCGCCGTATAAATTTACTGGTCATAGTGGATGGCAGGGCGTGGCGCACTGTTCCGTATTCCAGGACAATGGCCGATACTATATGGCCCACCAGGGAAGGCCGGGAGTTGATAAATTTTTCATGGATATGCATGTGCGTAAAATATTCTGGACAAATGATGGCTGGCCAGTTGTGTCACCAGAAAGATATGCCTGGGAAAAAGATTCACTGATATCCCAGAATGATATTTCTGGTGATTGGGAACAGATCGTCCTGGGATATAATGTAGTTCCGGGTTATGCCAATGAGCAGACTTCACCGGATTTCCAAAATTCCGTCCCGCTTACCATTAATGCCAATGGAAATTTAAATGGAAATGCTGCCAATAGCTGGACTTATGCTGCCCCCTGGCTCACTTTAAACTGGTCAAACGGCTTTACTGATAAAGTGTATGTGCAGTTGGGAAGAGATTGGGAAAATAAAAAGACAACTATTATATTTTCCGGATTAAATAACCAGGGTACTGCCATCTGGGGCAAAAAGAAATAATACAACAACTAAACTATACGACGTGATATACAAGTCCACCTGTTTCAAACAAATTACCGTTAAAATAAATACAGTGAAAACTATGAAATTTTATTCTGTACTCCTGTTTTTTTGCCTGCTGCTTATTCAATTAGGGATAAAGGCACAGGAGAATCAAAAATTGGTAGTGAAGGCCAACCAGGTGAAAGGTGCTGTTCAGCCCACCATGTGGGGTGTGTTTTTTGAAGATATCAACCTGGGAGCTGATGGAGGTATTTATGCGGAGCTGATCAAGAACCGTTCATTTGAATTTTTCCGTCCAATGATGGGATGGAAAGTGTTGGGCAGGCCAGCTACTGAAGGAGATTTTCTGGTGATTAACCGGAAAGAAACCAATTCAGGAAATCCGCGCTTTCTGCGAGTGACCCTTCGTAATAATGTAAAGGGGTCGCTTGGATTGAATAATGAAGGATTCAGAAGCATGGGTATTAAAAAAGACCTTCGGTATGATTTCTCGGTAATGTATCGCCACCAGGGAAGTCCGGTCAAATTGCACCTTGAACTGGTCAATGCACAAGGAGATATTATCGGATCCGATTTAATAACACTTCCCGCTACCAACGGTGAGGAATGGAAAACCCAGGCTTCCAGTTTTACCGCCACTGCTACTGAGCAAAAAGCCAGTTTCAATATCTGGATGGAAGGTGATGGAATACTTGATATGGATATGGTATCGCTTTTTCCAACTGATACCTGGAAGAATCGTCCGGGCGGAATGCGGGCAGACATGATCCAGTTACTGGCTGATATGAAACCCGGCTTTATTCGGTTCCCCGGCGGTTGTATTGTTGAAGGATTCGATCTTTCTCAACGATATCAATGGAAAAAGACAATTGGACCTGTTGATGAGAGACCACTCATCATCAATCGCTGGAACTTTGAATTTGCACATCGCCCCACACCTGATTATTTTCAGACATTCGGTTTGGGTTTCTTTGAATATTTTCAACTGGCAGAAGATATTGGTGCTGAGCCATTGCCTATCCTGAATGCTGGAATGGCCTGTCAGTTCAATTCTGCAGAAGTAGTTCCTCTGGACCAGATAGGACCTTATGTACAGGATGCCCTGGATCTCATTGAATTTGCCAATGGGGATGTATCTACAACCTGGGGTAAGAAGAGAGCGGAGTTGGGGCATCCTGCTCCCTTCAATCTTAAAATGATGGGAGTTGGAAATGAAAACTGGGGACCCCAATACATTGAAAGACTTAAGCTATTTACCCAGGCGATTAAGGCAAAATATCCCGGCTTCAAAATTGTGAACAGTTCAGGTACTGATCCAAATGGTAGCCGCTATGATTATTTGAATAAGGAATTGCGTGATATGAATGCGGATATTATTGATGAACATTACTACCGCAGACCCGAATGGTTCCTTCAGAATGCAAATCGCTATGATTCATTCCCACGTAATGCATCTAAAATATTTGGTGGTGAATATGCTGCGCAAAGTGATAAAACAGTTAGCGTAAACAATAAGAATAACTGGCAAACTGCAATTGCAGAAGCAGCCTTCATGACGGGCCTGGAAAGAAATGCGGATGTAGTGGTTATGGCAAGTTATGCTCCGCTTTTTGCACATGTGGATGGCTGGCAGTGGACACCCGATTTAATTTGGGTTGATAACCTGAATGCTTACGGTACTCCCAATTATTATGTAC
>CAMLGP010000162.1 GCA_946479535.1 uncultured Bacteroidota bacterium | reverse complement strand
ACTTAAAACGGATATCCAATTCCCAGGTTATATACCAGGTTTGATTTCCGCCATCCCGGATCCAGGAGATCAATTTGACTGATCACCCACCGGTTTCCTGGCGTCAGGTATGGTTTTCTTAATGGAAATGCCACATCAAGCCGCAACACCAGGAAGGATATATCAAACCGCAGACCTAAACCTGCGCCTACAGCCAGCTCACTCAGGAAATCCTTATCGAACTTTGCACCCGGTTTATCAGGATTATCGTTAAACAACCAGATGTTTCCGGCGTCAATGAACGCTGCACCGTGTACAATTCCAGCCAGCTGCATCCTTAATTCCGTATTTATTTCCAACTTGATATCTCCGGACTGATCCGGAATCCAGGATCTATCATGAAGTGGAAGGTAGGTACCAGGGCCTACAGAACGACTTCTGAAAGCACGGATGCTATTGGTACCACCAATGAAAAATTGTTTAATGTAAGGTAGCTCAGTGGAATTACCGTAGGGTAGTCCAATACCCGTGATCAGGCGGTTAGCAAGTACTGCTTTTTTTGAAATAGGCAGATAATACCTGAGATCTGATTCCAGCTTCAAATATTGGGAAAACTGTGCATTAAAAATGAATTTGGGATTATTTGGTGCATTGGCACCGGAAAGCAGTCCCGCAATATTTCCTGAAACGTCTACCAGTCCATTCCAGTAAAACCCTTCATTAAATGTTCCGGTAAGACCATTGTAGTTGTAATTATAACTGGAGCCAAGGATGAATTGTTTTTCAACTGCCTTTTGCAGCGTACGGTCACCTTTCATGCTATCAAGATACGTCTGGCTTATTGACAATGGCTGTACATAAGTGATACTGACAGGGTTCAGCTCATGTGTTTTTCTTATATTCTCCTTCCATATATAACCAAAATTGGCACGGAAAGAATTCATGCTGTATAATTTCTGCCGGGTAAGAATATCATATCCCAGCAGGAATTTTGTTTTGGGCACGTATCCTCCCGGAGTTATTACATTGAAGAAGGGAACGATAAACCTTGGGTATTCCAGGCTTGCCTCTCCTCCCAAACGGAATGTGTTATAACCTGTAAAGGCTGAACTGTACTGGAATTCCGATCCAACAGTAGCATCTATTTTCAATAATTCCCCGCCTTTGAATGTATTCCTGTTTCTCCAGCCAATTGTAACAGCGGAACCCGTGAGGTTATTGGATTTTGTATTGGCATTGATCTCAGCCCGCAATGATTTTTTAGGTAATGGAGTAAGGTAATAATAGGCATTCAGTTTGGCTGAATCATCTACCTCTGCAAACCGGTTCTTTACAAATTTGAATACGCCCAGGCTGATCAGACGATTAATGCTGAGATTGTGATCAGTACGGTTATATACTTCACCCGGCCTGAACTGCAGGGATTGTTCAAACATCCGGGGATTATATAGCTTGCGTTTGTCTATTACATAATAGCCTTTATATAACACAGCGTCCTGTTTGGCGGTATCCGATGCATTTGAATTGAGCCGGAAATTGGGCATGATGTACACATCATTAATAGTGTAAACGCGACGGGCTTTTTCAGGCGTGGAAGGCTTTACTTTTACATACAGATTTACTTCATTATTTCCAATGGTTGTGTCTGTTTGAACGATCAGGAAATCAGGACTGAAATAATAAAAGCCATGCTCTTTCAGATAATTATCGATCCTTATTCTTTCTCCTTTGATCACATCCAGGTCAAAAGGTTCACCCTTCTTCAATATCGTTTCCGAAACAGTTTCATTGATCTTTTGCTGAAGCACTGAACTGTCCTGGTCAAAATTGACCTCATTGATCAAATATTGTACCCCGGTTTCAACTACATAGGTTGCTCTTGCTTTCTTACGGCGTACAATAGTATCACCCGTTACCTGCGCATGGAAATATCCGCGGTTCTCCAGTGTGTTCTGTAATACTTTTTCATTATACTCCAGTTTTACTTCACTCAATAATACAGGGGGTTCTCCTACAGTATACTTCAGCCATCCTCTCAGTCCTGTTTTCTTTTTAGGATTGCCGGCAAGATTATATGCCCATAATTTAAACCGCATGCCCAGTATTGTTTTATTGGGCCGGGGTCGGGTAATTTTCCCCAGATCTTCAGCAAGCTCTCTTTTTTGATGTCCATTTTTATTGGGCGCATTCACCTTTACTCTGGCTCCCAGGTATAGCGCATCACCGGCTGGCAGATTCCGGGTATTACTGCAGGAAGTAAATAAGGCAATGCCAATAAATAGCATGTAGAAGAAGTATGAACTTCTTCTGCTGAACATCCTTGATGAGGATGGATCTCTATGTAGATATGACTGGTGCATTATGGGCGCTGTTCACTTTGAATGATTGTAGAGTCCATCGTCTCACGCCTTATCTCACGGTTTGCCCTGCGCACTTGTCTGCGTTTTTGGCGCTGTTCCTTGCTGAGGAATATTTGTCTGAAACGATTATAATCAACTGTAATGATGAAGCTGACACCGGTCTCTATGATATATCCATCAATAATCCCTTCATACTCATTTTTCCGGTAAGCCCTAAGCAGGTAGCGGCCGTCTTTGCTTAAGCGATAATCCACTGCCACGTTACCTGCGATATTATTTGTTTTCTGCGTAGAGTTTTGGGGGCCCTGTAATTCAAAATTGCTGCCCACGCTTACTGAAAGGCGGTCATTCAGTAACTGTTTTGAAAGACCAACATTAAGATCCGTGCGGTCACGTCTTTCTCCAGATGTGTAATCGTCTGAAGAGATCACATCAAAGTTGAGATCAACGCCTTCAATCAGGTCACCGGCAAGTTTGTTCAATTGTTCCGTCAATAATTTGCTCACACTCTGGCGGGCGAATGTATTGGCATTAAGATCGCTTGTACTGGAATTGAAAGGATTTTCACCGATGAAGCGATTGAGCAGTATCACAGCAAATACCTGCTTATTCATTTCTCCGGGCTCCTGACGTAGCATGTCCAGCTTGGTCCTCACATTAGTAAGGATATCTCCTGAGACACGGTAGCTCTTATCTTCTGGCAATTGAATATCGAAGCTGATCTCTGGTTTAAGCAATTTGCCTTCCATCTTCAGGTTAATATCAAAGGGGATCTTTTGTAAATAAGTGTTGCGCCTGGTAACGGCATCGTTTTCATCCAGTTGATTCTTTACCAGGTCAAGTGGCGCTACATTGGCAATGTAAGTTGCGGTAACATCAACATCAGCATCCGTGGGTTCACCCAGCCAGATGATCTTGCTCCCTTTATCAATGATGAATTTCCTCCTGATGAAATTAAAACTGAGCTCATAAGCGCCTTCTTCTATTTCATAAGAACCTGCAAGAGTAAGCTTGCCACTTGGGTCAATACCGGCAGTAAGCAATGCTTCTCCTTTTACATTCAGGAAATCGCCATTGCCTGCATCAATGATCAGGCTGAAATCCGCTCCTTTATTAACTTCAATATTGGCTGTCAGATCCAGTCCTCTCAGCGCCGTTGTATTTAATGAATCATAGGCTGAACTGAGGAATAGGGTGTCTGATCCTGCAGCATCCTTATCCACAAATTCAATCACACCTTCCCGCTCCACAATTCCGGGTTCAGATTGTGGCAATACAATTGTCATCTTTGTTTTTTCATTGACAGTTATGCTGCCATCAACTATGGGAGTCTTATCAGTACCCGTCACGCGAATATTGCTATTGAAAAATAGTTGACCGTAATAAAGGTTGTTGTCCTGTTTGGTACTGTTCAATACCTGGAAATCATTGGCACGAACAGTAAAATCGAATTTATAGTCGCTGAAATTGGATGTTTCGGCCGTTCCGTTCAATACCATTTTGTTGTTCAAAGAATCCCTGATCTGGAAATTGTTAAACCGTACGCCGCGATCATTTATTTCAATTTTTTCCTTATCGATCCTGAAATGATTGCCAAGGGTTGATATGGTAAATGCAGCGTTATCAAAATTGAGATCGCCGTTTACCTTTGGTTTTTGCATGGTTCCTGTTACTGTAAATTTTCCATTTGCATTTCCACTGGCATCACGGATGGCTCCCGCGGAAAAAGCCTCTATCGTTTTCATCGGTAAGGCTGCAATATTCAGGTTCATATCGTAAGTACTGGCGCCATTGCCTCGCATATAATATTTCCCATCCAGTTTTACATTATTTCCACGGCCGGTGAGAGTGGCCGTAGCAGAATAAACATCTTCAGTAGTATTGCTTACATGGATGACTGCATTGCCAGCAGTGTCATTTTTAATGCTCAGGTCATTGATAGTAAGATCCCCTTTGAAAATGGGATCATGCATAATGTCCGCGAAATTGACCGTTCCATTCAATCTGCCATCTACAAGGGTTGAATCGGACTGTACAAAAGCAGTTACAGTTGCCAGCCGAAAATCATCAAACTTTACTTCCAGTGGTGAATTCGGATTCTGAGTGAGGCTGTTGATGCTGATCTGTTGGCCATTTCTGCTAAGTACAAAATTGGAAGCAAGCAGATTCTGTGGTGTAATAGTCAACTTATTGTTTACCGGCACGGTCCATCGATCATAATTAAGAAGCAAACCTTCAGGTGCAAAAGAGAATACATAATTTTCAGGCTGCGGTTGTTCAAATACCCCCGAAAAATTATAGCGGCTTTTATCTGTTCTGTCTCTGGTGTCTAAGGTAAAATTGACCTTGTTATTGGCAATAGCTGCGTTGAGTGATGTATTATATAATGTCATTTCACCTGCAGTAGTAACCTGGCCTATATGAAGGGCAGTTGTAACATTAGCAGAATCAGCATTAGTTCCCGCCTTTAAACTCAGCTGGCGGATACGCAAACCATCATAATCCAGGATAGGGGTAGTTATAGTAGCATTCCAGCCGCTCGTATTACTGAAGTGACTGGTCAGGATCAGAGAATCCATTCTTACAAGCTGAGGCATGAATACTTTAAGCGGAGCGCTATTGATCACATGGGCAGTCAGCGTGAAATCATAAGGCTGGCTACTATACACTGGAGTGGCTCCATAAGTGGCGGATTGTATGGAGAAATAGGGTTGAATTGCCTGTTGCAGGATATTGCCCAACTGGGTAATGCGGTAATTACCCTGCAATTTTGCTACAGCAATATTACTTGTCAATTGAAGGGAATGACCACTATCTGTGCGGGCTGCAGTAACCTGAATGGTATCCAGTTGTACGCGATCTTTATCCTGAACAAAAACATTTTGGGTAAGGAATAAAGTTCCTGCAAGGTCATCAGGATCAGCGGAGTTAAAGTTGCCTTCTACTTTTCCGTGATACACAAAGGGATCAGGGGTGAGATGCAGGGGCTGTGTTTTGATACTATCTATCATTCCTGAAATATGAAAGTCAGGATGTTCTTTGGATATATCTGCTGAGGCATTCAATGCAAAATGAATATTGGGATCAACGATGGCAGCGTCAATAGTAGCCTGCTGTTTAACCAGCGCTGCGTTTATATCAAGATCTCTGTATTCATAATGGTTGAGAACAGCTGAATTGACCTTGCCCTTTACTGCCAGGTTTGCTGTTTTGGGATCAAGTCCGGTTCCCTTTACGTTGAATGTAGCTGTAATCCGCCCCAGGTTTTGTTTGTTCTGGAGTAGAGTGCCCAGGTCAAGGGAACGGACACGCACCACAGCATTATACTTCATCTTTTGTGTATTGCCCAGGTACCCAAACTTTCCATTTACTATGGCATCACCCAGGTCTGTTCTTGCAGAAAGAGAAGTATTAAGATCATTGGTATTACCCCTCATGCTGCCAGATATCGAAATCCTTGAAGGCACCGTTATATTAGAAGGGATGGTGCCTTTAGGTATGAATCGATCAATATCTCTTCGTGAACTTGAGATATTATTTATTACCAGATTGGCACTGAAACGGTCCATATTGGGTAAACCTGAAATAGTGCCATGAATATCTGCTTTGGTATCATTCAATCCCTGCACCTGGAATTCATCGATCCGGAGATCAGATACTCTGCCAGTAATACGGCTGTTGATATACCAGGTAGCCCCGGGATATGCAAATGCCGGAGATTGTCTGAGTTGGGGAGCAAAGGCAAGCACATCACTTACCAATATCCTGCTATGATCCAGGTCCAGATCCACCCAGATATTTGCCATATCTTTTTCAAAAGCATCCAGCGAGGCATAGCGAATATAAGCGTTGCGCTTTAACTCAGTGCCGGGCGTTTTGAGATAAAGATTATGCAGATAGGCTTCATTATCGGAAAAAAGGAAATCAGTGGTCAGGTCCTGTAATTCAAACCCGCTTTGTTCCTTAAAGGAAGCTTTTTGAATTTGGGCTGCAATGGTATCATCGCAGAATATAAAGTTATCAGCTTCCAGATTAAAGGGAGTGGCTTTAATATGGGAATAATCCATTCCGGTTTTTTGTTTCGGCTGATTATCATCATCAAACTGAAGATTATTATCGCCTGACTTAAACGAGGCTACTTTAATGCACCATCCCTTTTGAAGGGTGCTGTCGATCTTCTTGCCTGCTTCCTTTATAACCTTCTTTGCTGCTTCCTTTTTACCCATCCGGAATGCAGATGTTGTATTCTCAAGGACGATATCATCGAAATCGATCAGTTGTTCTGC
>CAMLGP010000161.1 GCA_946479535.1 uncultured Bacteroidota bacterium | reverse complement strand
TATGGCCTCTGGCTTTGGAAATTCTTTCCGAGTGTAGATATTATTTTTTTTTGCCAGCTCATTCATCTTTTTTTCAAGAGCTGCAAGATCTTCCTCGGTCATCTTTCGGTCACCCAGGTCCATATCATAATAAAAACCGTTTTCAACAGGTGGCCCTACCCAGAATTTTACCCCGGGAAATAAAGATTCTACAGCCTCTGCCATCAGGTGAGCGGAGGAATGCCAGAAGGTGCTTTTTCCTTCGGTATCCGTCCAGGTCAGCAATTTCAAGGTTGCATCTGAATTGATGGGACGGGAAGCATCCCAAACCTGTCCATTCACATTTGCGGCCAGCACTTTCCTGGCCAAACCCTCTGAAATTGATTTTGCGATGTCTAATGCAGTAACGCCAGCTTCATATTGTCTGATAGCCCCGTCTGGTAAAGTAATATTGATCATTCAGTTCCCTTCTTTTCTTTTTCTTAATAAAGGATGGCAAAGTTAATAAAACCTCTCCTCTTGCCTCTCATCTAAAATTAACAAACTATTGCCCCAATTTTCCAATCAATAAGCGCTTATTTGGTAGTTTTGAAGACGATGAAACAGCCGGTATTAAAGAATTTGTGGGTTTTTCTTTTCCTCGCCTGCGCCTTACCGAACAACTCGTTTTCCCAATCCCTTACAGGTATCTGGCGCGGATATTTCGTTTCTGATAACGGAGACAATTATAAACTGGAATTCCAGGTAAAACAAAATACGGCAGCTGCTGTATCGGGAGTTTCTTATTCGTACCTGGATACCCGTTTTTATGGCAAAGCTACCATGACCGGCAATTTTACCATCACGGCCGGGAATTTCCGCATACGGGAAATCAAGACGGTTGAAGTAAGAAATATGGGATATGGCAATACCTGTATTATGAATTACAACCTGGTCTATTCCAAATCCGGCAAGGAAGAATTCCTGGAAGGGACTTACCTGGGTAAACCCGAAGTAAAGAATAAGGAAAATCCTTACGAATGGGGTGATTGTGGCGGGGGAAAAGTATTCCTGCGGAAGGTGACAACTTCTGATTTCCCTCTTGAGAGCTTTCTTCGTAAGCCCAATGGTTCTGTTGCAAAAAATAATCCGGCAAGACCCCCCGTAAGCAACCCTGTGCCAAAAAAGGTTACACCGCCCCCGGTAACGAAACAAAAAAAGGAAACAGCAGTAGTTAAACCAAAGACGCAGCCTACTACAAATACGGCTAAAACAAATATACCTCCTCGGAGAAACAATATCAATGTCCCAAAGGTCAATGATAGTCTGACAACAGTGAATGTCCCTGATATCAAAAAGCAGGTATCAACTCTGAAACCTCCGGTAGTAACACCCGATGTGCTCAAGACCCGCACAAATGAACTGATGAAATCACTGGTTGTCCATGATCCGGATGTAACTGTAAAACTGTATGATAACGGTGAGATTGATGATGACACCATCTCTGTTTTTTTCGATAATAAACTGGTGTTATCCAAAAAGAAGCTGACCGCCAGCCCGTTGACCGTCAAATTAAAAATGGACGAGCAGGATTCAAATCATGAACTGGTGATGGTAGCGGAGAATCTTGGCCGTATACCACCCAATACTTCCCTAATGATTGTTGAAGCCGGCGAGCAACGGTTTGAAGTCCGCATCACGTCAAATGAACAGAAGAATGCAATGGTCAGGTTCCGGTATGAAAAGCCTCAATAATTTTGGCAGATACCTGGTCTGATCTCGCTAACCGTTTCTGTAATTTTTAGCTTATCCTCGGTAATTTCCTCTATTTTCATTTTCATGCGCCGGATATTCATTTTCATTATACTGAAGCTGCTTGTTTTTTGTGCCGTATCCCAGGAGATTAATGGATATTGGAAGGGACGCCTGGTCATGGAACCCGGCGGCTGTTTCCCGGTTTATAACATCGAATTTCAGGTCCAGATTATT
Source organism: uncultured Bacteroidota bacterium (assembly GCA_946479535.1). The sequence continues at coordinate 4,683 of CAMLGP010000161.1, read as the reverse complement.
GGTAACAGGATCACTGGTACCTCCTACCACTATTCAGACACCACCAATTATGTAAAAGAGGAATTTGAAGGGCTTTATGATCCTGCTTCCAAATCATTGAATATGGAAGAGCAGAAAGTGGCCGTCTTTCATATTCCTCCTGATTGCATTCCGTGCATCAAAAAGTATGCACTGGCGTATTTTTCAGATGGCAAGGAGGAGCAGTTAAGAGGATCCTGGTCAGGTAAAACCATGGATGGGAAAAGCACCTGTCCGCCCGGTACTATTGTGATGACACGTATCCAGAAATCGGCCTTCAAGCCTGAAGTGCGGCCTGAATTGATTGCCCGCAAAAATGAACTGGTTCGTGAAATATATGTGGATACAGGTTCTATCCAACTGGACTTTTATGATAATGGTCAGATTGATGGAGATACTATTTCGGTTTATGTAAACAATACTCCGGTTGTTTCCCGCAAAATGTTAACGACAAAGCCAATTACCGTTTATGTTCCAATAAATCTTCAGAAGCAGGAAGCAGAAGTGATCATGATCGGTGAAAACCTTGGCACAATTCCGCCCAATACTGCCCTGATGATCATTAATGCAAATGAAAAACGTTACCAGCTGTTCCTTTCATCAGATGAAAAAAAGAACGCGCTGGTAAGATTTATTTATCGAAAGCCAGGGACTTATTAATATAAGGGACCTAGAACCCTCTTTGCGGCGATCTTGCAGCCGGAAGATCTTTCCTTGGTAATTTCTCATCACGCATTGCCGCATTATATACAAAAGAAGCAACTATTACAGATATCTGTTTCAGATCAGCGGCAATGAGATGATCATAAGAATCCATATTGGTATGGTGTGTGCGGGTACTATATTCAATTGGGTCCTGTATGAATTGAAATCCGGGTAATCCAACTGCATCAAAAGACTGGTGATCTGTGCCACCAGTATTGGATATGGTTACTGTTTTCGCACCCATATCATTAAAAGGCACAAACCACTGGGTAAAGATGTCTCTTACTTTTTCATTACCCTGCAAATAGATGCCTCTCACTTTACCTGTTCCATTATCAATATTGAAATAAGCAGAAAGTTTACTGTGTTCGGGCTTTAATTCCATGGTTGCAGGATCAGCAAAATGGTTTTTTACATAGCCTCTTGATCCAAGCAATCCCTGCTCCTCACCTGTCCAGAGTGCAATACGGATTGTACGGCGTGGTTTTATGCCAAGCGAAGTAAATATGCGCATTACTTCCATCATCACTGAACAGCCAGCTGCATTATCCGTTGCGCCCATGGCGGATTGCCAGCTATCAAGGTGTCCTCCCAGCATTACAATCTCCTCTTTCAGAACGGGATCAGTCCCGGGAATTTCAGCTACTACATTATATCCTTTTGTGTCTTTGGTTTGAAAAGCAGTGCTTACCTCAATATCCATAGTTACCGGATAATTTGCATCAGTTAGCCGGCACATTGTCATATAATCCTCCATAGAGATCATTATATCAGGGAAATTTTCAGGAGATGTAGCAGTGTAAGCTCCCCCACCCTGTACAAACAGGGTTCCATCATGACCGCGCGGACTATAACTCAATATTGCCGCAGCCCCTTCTTTTTCAGCAAACTTTTTTAATTGCTCTGCAGAAACAACAGGAGCTATAGTCAGAGAGCCACCACCTGCACCTCTTCTGCCCCCGGCGGATCCTCCAGGTGGTGGGGGCGTGCGATCAGCCATTTTTTGTAATTCTTCATCAGTATATCTTGTGGCATCTGCAGTAAAGGTTTGACGCAACGTATCCGCACGATAGAGCATTACCACATTTCCTTTCAACTTTCCTTTGTAGGTTTCCAGCTGTGCTGAATCCGTAGCCTTGATCAGGATAACCTTTGCCTTTTTGAGGCCATTCGTTCCTTTTGTCCATGTTTTTGGAAAAGCGATCAGGGGTTTATAATAAGGAGCGGTCATGGCCAGGTAGCATTTTTTCAATTCCCAGCCTTTACCAAACTCACCCCAAGGTTCCAGGTTTGCATTAACCAGTCCCCATTTTGTCATTTCATCCTTTGCCCAATTGGATGCCTTCATTAAACCAGGTGAAGCGCTCAACCTCGGACCATTAACATCTGTAAGATGAAAAGCAATATCCATTACTTTGGAATTGACAGTCCCTTCCTCCCTGATCTTTTTGATCATGTCAAGATCCAGTTTTTCCTGGGCTGAAGTGTAGAGTGCAATGGCAAGCAACAAAAGCAGAGCTGAGAATTTTCGCATGCGGTGTTTTTTAGAATGAAGAAGGAAGTTACGGAAGGAAACTCAATAATTAATTAGTAGAATGATACATGGTAGGTGAAATAAAAGATGTCATACAGGAAATTCCCGAATGAAAATAAAAATGCGATAAAAGTGCGTCAGAGCTGACCGGCTTTGCTGCTGGTATCAACGGTCATAAAATTAATCGTGTCTTTAGGTCCGCCGCATTCTACCATGCTGCTTTTATAGGTGGGGTGTTTGAGGCCCAGGTAGGGATTGCGGACTGCATCCGTTTTACTTAACCAGTTGCCAGGTTTGTCCTCCCCAAATGCCATGGGGCATTCCTGCCAGTATAATTTATTCCGGTCATATTTAACCACGATAAAGATCAGGCGCAGATTTTCAGAGAGTGAATTGAATGCAACCCGTTTGTTATCGATTGATGGATCACTGGCGATGGTTGCTGTGGCTGATTTTGCATTGGCCATAGGGTCAATTATGGATTCATAGATACCGGTAGTATCCACTTTCAGTTCATCAATGGGCAACTTTTCCAGCTCAGCTTTCAGGTCACCGGCTTCTTTATTGATGACAACTGTATCCCAATTCACAAACCCTTCAGACATGGCGTAATAGTCATCCAGAAGAGTTTGAACTGATTGATTAAAAGCATCGCTATGCTTGCTCACTGCCAGGGGAACCGGTTCAGGTCCCTTGGGACGCCTTTTGCCACTACGGAAATAAACAAAATATATAATGCCGATGAATGCCAGTAGTAAAATTCCAAGAATAGCCAGGATCCTTTTCATCCAAAATAATTTGCGGCAAATTTAATTCAACATTCCCGTAGTGCAAGAACAATCCGGATGAGCTTTACTGGGTGATTTAGATTAAATTTGCGCCCTATGTTAGCAGGATTACAGGACGTGACATTTGAATTTGGTGCCAGGGCAATAGTAGAAGATACCACCTGGCACATTCAGCCAGGCGAGCGGATCGGGTTGATCGGATATAACGGAACAGGGAAATCTACCCTTCTTAAGTTATTAGTGGGTGAATACCTCCCCTCATCCGGAACGGTTGAAAGAAGCCGCAGTACCACTATTGGCTATCTCCACCAGGACCTCCTAAGCTTTGATACCAGTGAATCCATTCTTCAGGTGGCCATGGGAGCATTTGAAAGGGTACTCAGGCTGGAAAAGGAAATTGAGGAACTCGGCAAAGAACTGGAGAGAACAGGTGATGAAAAAACACTCCATGAGTACAGCGACAAACTCCATGAACTGGAAACACTGGGGGGGTATAATATTCATCATCGAACAGAGGAAGTATTGCAAGGGCTGGGATTTCCCAATGCTGATCTTCAACGGCCTTACAAAGAATTCAGTGGAGGATGGCGCATGCGTGTTCTGCTGGCAAAGATGATCCTTGCACAGCCGGACCTGCTCTTACTGGATGAGCCTACCAACCACCTTGACCTTCCCTCTATAGAATGGCTGGAAAAATATCTACTGCATTATCAGGGCTCAGTTGTTATCGTAAGTCACGATAAATATTTCCTGAACAGAATGGTCACCAAGATCGTGGAGCTGTATCAGCAGAAATTGCATATCTACAATGGCAATTTTGATTTCTATGAGCGGGAAAAAGCCATCCGGTTAGACCTTCAGCAAAAGGCGTATGATAATCAGCAGGATTATATCCGGCAGCAGGAACGATTTGTAGAACGCTTCAAGGCCAAAGCCAGCAAGGCGGCACAAGCCCAGAGTATTCAAAAAAGACTGGATAAACTGGAAAGGATTGAGGAAGCATCTTTGGAAAGACCTAATATCCGGATCAATTTCAGAGTAGATAAAGAACCTGGTCGTGTAATTACAGAATTAAAGAATATCTCGAAATCGTTTGGGAAAACAGAGATCGTAAAGAATGCCACTGCTGAAATTGACAGGAGAGACAAGATTGCATTAATTGGTGCAAATGGAAAAGGGAAGTCTACTCTACTGCGAATCATTGCAGGAGTTGAGTCATTCGATGGAGAAAGGAAATGGGGACATAATGTAGAGGAAAGTTTCTATGCACAGCATCAGCTGGAAGCGCTAAATGTCAATAATACTATCCTGGATGAAATGAAAGAGTGCGGCAGTCAAATGACTGACCTTGAACTGCGTGGACTGCTGGGATGTTTTCTATTCAGTGGTGATGATGCCGATAAGAAGATTAAAATATTGAGTGGTGGTGAGAAGGCAAGAGTTGCACTGGCAAAGACAATTGTGAGCAAGGCCAATTTCCTGATGCTGGATGAGCCAACCAACCACCTTGACATGCACAGTTGCGACCTGTTAATTGAAGCATTGAATAAATATGAAGGCACTATCATCCTGGTAAGTCACGATCGTTATTTTATTTCCAAAACGGCCAATAAGATATGGGAGATTGTTGACCATGAA
>CAMLGP010000160.1 GCA_946479535.1 uncultured Bacteroidota bacterium | reverse complement strand
GGTGGCGCCCTGGATAAAATTTTCCTGGTCTACTCTCCAGCCCGCACCTACGGACCAGAAATTACCCCATCTTGTATCTGGAGCAAAGCGTGAGGAACCATCTCTCCGGAATGAACCGGATAAAAAGTAACGGTTCATGAAGCTGTAGTTCAACCGGGAAAGATAACTTTCAATTTTATAGCGGTCTTTCGCTGAAGTAAGATTGGTGGTGGTAGTGAAGTTGGATAATTCAGTTATCCCTTCAATTACCTGGCCTGTACGTTGTGTGGTAACAGTACGATAGGTGGCATCATAATTTTCATGGCCTACCATCGCATCAATGGTATGTTCACCAAATGACCTGTTGTAATTCAACAGCTGGTTAAAGGTCATGGTAAAATTATTGGTAGTATTGCGTGCCCCTCTTCCACTGGGAGCGCCATCACCTACTATCCTGTTTTCAAACTGGGAACGCAAACTGTTACTTGCATCTCCGGAGAAATTGGTAGTCAGTTTCAGGTTCTTTGTAAAGCTGATATCAGCGAATACTCTTCCGCTGAATACATTTCGCTGAAGTATATTCTGATTCAGCCTTGTTTCATAAATGGCATGCCGGCCAGTGAGAGAAGGCCTGTTGGGTAAACCAATACCTCCAAGGCTACCGATATCATAGATACGGTTGCCACTTGCATCCAGTAAATAGGCCCCGCTATTTACATCATGTGCGTAGACCGGGTAAATAGGCCCCATAACACGGCTGGTATAGAATGGGTTCACAAAACCAGTGCTCCCAAGACCGGAATTGTCATTGGCGCCCTGGTTGGCCTTTGTGATAATACCTGCAAGATTCAATCCTGTCTTCAGCCAGTTGGTGGCCTGGGTATTCACATTCATGCGGGCAGAATATCTTTTGTAGTCGGAGTTCAATACAAATCCTTTCTCATTCACATAGCCAAGGGAAAAATAATGGTCGGTTTTACCAGAACCACCACTTACAGCAACTGTATAATCACTGCGTGTACCATTGCGCTCAATGTCTTTTAGCCAGTCAAGATCATCTCCATATAATAAACGTGCATTGGGATTGAGTACTCCATTTACACCAACAATTGCAGTTCTGGCAACATTAAATGGATTATAAGCTAACAACTGGCTGATATCAGAATAAGTTCTTGCATTATATACCTGTAAACCGGCTCCATTCCTGGGCATAAGGCCACTGGCAATCTTATTTGCACTATCGATCTGAATGGCAGGAGTGCCTGCAGCAGAAGGATAGACAAGGCTATTGCGATAAGCTTCCCACATTAATGGATAATATTGATACGCATCCACCCTGTTATATTCCTGAATACCGCGAGACATGAAACCCTGTGCTGCATTCACCTGGATCTGCGTACGGTCTTTCTTTCCTTTTTTGGTGGTGATCTGGATAACACCATTGGCAGCACGTGCACCATACAGAGAAGCGGCAGCGGCATCTTTGAGTATACTCACCGTTTCAATATCGTCTACATTAATATTAGCGATATCATAATCATACGGTACACCATCCACTACATATAATGGTGCATTGGAACCATTCACTGAACCAAATCCACGAATACGGACAGCAGGAGAAGTTCCCGGCTGACCGTTTGTAGTATTGGTGGTAACACCGGGCGCAATGCCGGTAATTGCACTCAACAGATTGGTTACAGGTCTGTTCTCCAGTTCTTTTGAGCCAAACTGTGAAACGGAATTGGTAAGTGCGCTTTTTCGCGCTGTACCATAGGCTACCATTACAACTTCCTGCATGGTTTTATCCTGAGGCCTGAGTGTGATTGCGAATTCTGAGCGATTGCCAATTGCCACCTCTTCCGTGGCCCTGTCAACAAATGAAATAACGAGGGTTTTGGCCCGGTCATCCGCCCGTATGGTGAAGGCGCCTTCTGAATTAGTGAAGACACCAACCCCCGTTTCCTTAATTGCCACGGAGGCATTGGCAACGGGACTGCCATTTTCCTCCGTCACTTTTCCCGTAATACTTCGTTGTGCGAAGACCCCGGTAATACATAGCATGCATGTAATAAACGTTACAATTTTTCTCATTTTTTGCAGTTTATAAGTTTTGATATAGTGTGAAAGGCAACAATATGCACCAAGAAGTTTCAGCTGCTGAAGCGGTTGCTACTGAAACATGAAAATGAAATACTGATAACTAAATATATTTTCCTGAAATTGTAACAGGCTTTAGTCCTCTTGTATTGAACAATGAAATTTGATGAATGAAGCAGCGTTTTTAAAAAAGGGTTAACCCCTGATTTTAAGGCAATAATACTTTGCCTTTTGCCATTGATCACGGTTTATGTAGTTATTTACCACTTGTAATTAAAATCGTCCAAGTGAAACATTTTCTGTTTGGTTAACAGTTTGTACTGATAGTTTTATACTGGAATTGGCCTAAAACAACACACATGAGGAATAACCGGACAAACCCTGGTAAGGTATTACCTAACCGCTGCAACTATGGTGAAGGATCTTTTGCTAAAGACTTTGTTTATTCCCGTGTTGGGGATCGGGCTTCCGCTTGCCTCAGGTATTATCTCATATCATAATTATTCCTTGATTGAGCTCATTGGGGCCAATCTGTTTTTTATCCTGACCTCCTTCCTTATCTGGAAAGGCTGTAACTGGATACATATTAAATTAAGGCCACTTTATCAACCGATATCCAATCCCTTTTCAAAAATTGCTGCGGTGAGTTTTGTTTCCGCACTTTATGGAGCCTGCACCGGTGGATTGTCTGCCATTGCCTGGCTAACCAGCTCCAGGGAAGGTTTTGCATGGGATGCCGTGTTCAGGTTCCTGGTTGCCTGCGTATCTGCAGTGATCATATTCACGCTTATTTATGAGATCCTTTTCCTCACCAAGGAAAGAGAGATCGATACAAAGATCGTGAGTCAGCTTGACCGGGAAAGATCACAGGCTGAGCTCCAGGCCCTGACCAATGAAATGGATCCTCATTTCATCTTCAATTCCCTGAATACCCTGAATCACCTGATAGTTAATGAACCCGAACAGGCGCATTTGTTCAATAATCGCCTGGCCCAGGTATATAAATATTTTTTATTGAATAAGAACAGGGAACTGATCTCGCTGAGGGAAGAACTTGAATTCATTGAAAGCTATTTCTTCCTGCTGCAGATCAGGCATGATAACAAACTACAACTTACAAAAGAGTTAAATGAGAAGAGTGGAGTAGTAATGATCCCTCCCTGTTCGTTACAGATACTGGTGGAAAATGCCATCAAGCATAATGAATTCACTGCGGACAGGCCATTGAAGATAAAAATATCCCTGAATGACCATTATCTGAAAGTAAGTAATGCGATCAAACCAAAACCTTATGCAGTTAATTCAACCGGGATCGGGTTGAAGAATTTGCGATCGCGCTACAAAATACTATTCAACCAGGATATAACGATCGAAACATCACGTGAAAACTTTGTTGTTAAACTACCACTTATCGCATCACCCTAAACCCCATTTGCCATGTTAAATGCTGTAATTATTGAAGATGAAAGACCTGCACTGGAAAGTTTATTGAATACACTTTCTTCAGTAACTGACGATGTTCAGGTCACTGCCCGCCTGGGAAGTGTAAGAGAGAGCATTGAATTCCTCTCCCAACCCAATGCCGTTGACCTGATATTCAGTGATGTCCAGCTAAGCGATGGATTATCATTTGAAATATTCAATAAAGGAAATATCCGAATCCCCGTAATTTTTATAACCGGTTATGACGAGTTCATGTTGAACGCTTTTGAGTATAATGGGATCGATTATCTGCTAAAACCGGTAGACAAGGAGAGCCTTAGCAAGGCCCTGATAAAATACAAGATGCTGGAGAAGCATTTTACCAATCACCATTCGCTGGCAAACCTGATGCAGTATATCGGAAATCATAAGAAACGCCGGATGATCGTAAAGAAAGGAATGGAGAATATCTCCCTTCGCCTGGATGATGTGGTATTGTTTTACACAGAAAATAAGATAGTATACGTGCTGGACCGGTGGGGAAAGAAATACCTGGCAGATAAAAACCTGGCAGAGCTGGAGGATGATCTGGATGAGACAATTTTTTTCAGGGCTAACAGGCAATATATCGTCAACATCAATTTTATCAGGGGTTTCAAATCTTATGAGAAGGTGAAACTGATACTGGACCTTACATTACCAGATATCAATCATTGTATCATAATCAGCCAGGAAATGGCGCCCCAGTTCAGGGAGTGGATGCATAATGCGTAACCATCAGGCTGCAGCCGCGGAGATCGCTGTTGTCCAGCCTGCCTAAAACTTCAAAATTTCCGTCAGAGAAAAGACGTCCAATATCATCAGTTGCTATAAAGCTGCAGGAATGAATATTCCCGAGGTCAATGATATTGATTGCGCCGGCACCTTCCTGTAATAAATGGAATGGATCTTCTTCTTCCCGCAAAATGATCTTCATCCATGGCGGGGTCTTGAATATTCCATTTCCAAAGGACCATGCCTGGGATATTAATTCGGTCATTCCATACTCCGAATGAATGAATGGAATTTTAAAGGCTTCCTTTAATACTGCATGTACTTCTTCCCTGACCATTTCCTGCCTCCGGCCTTTCATGCCACCAGTTTCTATGATACGGGTATGTTTCAGTGGCTTACCTCCCTGTACATATACTTCTGCAAAATCTAGAAGGGCAAACGTTACACCGATCAAAAGCGTGGGTTGAGCCTTCTGTTCAAGTTCATTGATGACCTCTGTTAATTTCGCATATTCATTCAGGTAAAAACCACTGGAAGTATGACCACTTTGTCTGATCAGTTCATCCACCATATAGACCAGTGAAGAATTCTTCCTTTCCAGATAGGAGGGTAATAATCCAATAATGCAATAGCTGGAAGGTTCACCAAAAAATAACCGGAATATCCTGCTGAATACTTCCTTATATAATATAGTTTCCTTTATATAATGACGGCTGGTATTTTCCCCGGTAGTCCCGCTGCTTTCAAAGACAACCTCTGGTTCAAAAGTACCGTTCTGAACGGCGTGAGATTTAAAAAATCGAATGGGAAGAAAAGGAATCTGGTAAATTGAATTAACGGTGGAAGGCGTTTTTCCAACGGCATCTGCATATTGCCGGTAGACCTGGTTTTGTGCATACTGGTACCGGAATATTTCCAGCGCCAGTTCATCCATTCCAGTGCGGGAAACAGCCAGAATTTTATCTTTCCATTGACGATTCATGCTCCGATTATATGCCTTAAATGGGTTATATTTGTTTAAATTCAATGGTGTGATATGCGACTGATCCCTGTAATTGCAATGATTGTCTTTGCCTGTTACCTGGTATCCTGCAGCAAAGATAAGTTTCAGACAACCCCTAAGATTGAAGTAAAAGATTATAATTCCAAAACAGTTCCCCGTAACGGTACCCTGATCATCCGCCTCAACTATTTTGATAAGGAAGGAGATCTTGGGCAAGGGACTATGTATGTATTCCGGAAACGATTGAATAAGATCCCTCCTACTCCGGCTCTGGACAGGGGTGATGAACTGACCTACACTATTCCAAAATATACAGACAGAGATAAAGGCGAATTAAGACTTACACTAAATGAGGTTGATTTCCTCAGTGAAAGTGTTACCCAGAATGACACCATGGTCTTCAGGATCGCAGTTACTGACAGAGGTGGGCATACAAGTGATACGCTTACAACAGACCAGATTGTTGTATTATTGCCATAATGGTACCCCTCCCAAAACGGATCTTCCATTTTTTTGTTTTTAGCAATCTATTTATTGCCTGTTGTGCTGTATTGATGGCCTACCAGACCAGTCTTTTGCTGACTGGAGTTGCACCGGGCTTTGAGTTTTCCGGATTTGTCTTTTTTGCCACCATGAGCAGCTACAGCTTTCACTGGAATCTTACCCCGGATATTGAGGATATTGATTCCGTTCGCTTAAAATGGCTAACCAGGAACAGGCAGATTCACCTGGTCTTTCTGATCCTGAGCGTGGCCGGAGTGGCCTATTTTGGGTATTATCTTTTGCCCCACTGGAAAAACCTGCTGGTAGTGGCATTTGCTACTTTTTTATATTCGGCTCCAAAGATCCCGCACCCGCTTTTCCGCGCTCTCCGGAAAGTGGCTCTCGGCAAAACCATATTCCTTGCTTTTGTATGGATGTATGTTACCACCGTACTCCCGGTTAAGGTGAGCACCACCTGGTGGTTTCCGGATTTCACCTTATTTGCCGCCAGCCGTTTCTTCCTGATCTATGCCATTTGTATCCTTTTTGATTACCGGGACAGGGAATATGACCGGTCTATCGGGATCCGCAGCCTGATCACCTGGCTGAGCGAAAGGGGGATACTTTATTTATATGTGTTTTCCCTCCTGGTCTTTGGAGTTACCACCCTCTTATTGTTAAAGTTTGGTTGGAACTTGCAAACTGTGGTTTTATTGATAATTCCAGGTTTGATACTTTCGTTTATATATAGATATGCCATCCAACACTTCTCAGATATTCTGTTTTACTTTTATTTGGACGGATTAATGGCATTGTCGGCTTTGTTAACAACTTTTTTGATTCCCAATTAGATAACTAGCATAAAAATTGAT
>CAMLGP010000159.1 GCA_946479535.1 uncultured Bacteroidota bacterium | reverse complement strand
TGTGGATAGATCAGATGGTGAAACTGTAACAGAAGATACACTGGCCTACCATCGTACAGAAAGAGAATTCATGAATTGCCTGCTGGTTGAACAACCAAATGGAGATTGGGGGCAAACCATATTACGCCAATTCCTCTTCAGTTCTTACCAGTATCTATTATATATGGCCCTGCAGAATAGTAAGGATGAACAATTGGCAGGCATTGCTGCAAAAGGGCTAAAAGAAACAACTTATCACAGGAGATGGAGCAGTGAATGGGTCATCCGGCTTGGTGATGGAACAGAAGAAAGCAGGGAAAGGATGTTGCATGCCATTGATGAATTGTGGATGTACAGCGGAGAATTATTCATGCCTGCCGAATATGAGATCTCAGCTGCTGAAAAAGGATTCGGTATTGATATTGGTTTGCTGAAAAATGAGTGGCTGCAAAAAGTAACATCCGTTTTTGATGAAGCAACACTACTGGTTCCTGAAAAGGCATTTTTTCAAAAAGGCGGAAAAGAAGGAAGGCATACAGAACACCTTGGATATATCCTCACTGAATTACAGTATATGCAAAAGACTTATCCCGGGGCAGAGTGGTAATTGAAAATATGAGTGTGTTACCAGACGATACGAATGAGATCAGAAAAATAAAAGTAATACTGGAACAGGTCAATGATCCGGAGGTGCCTGTACTTTCTGTAATGGACCTTGGAATAGTCAGAGATATTCGCCTTTTGGCTGACGAAATTGAAATAATAATTACGCCTACCTATTCAGGATGTCCTGCCATGGATGTTATCTCCCTAAATATTAAAATGGCGTTGCTGGCAGCAGGTTATAAAAAAGTGACGGTAAAAAATGTATTATCGCCCGCATGGACTACCGACTGGATGACTGAGCGTGGAAAGCAAAAGCTGAAAGAATATGGTATTGCTCCTCCCAATATAAAACAGCAGGTTTGCCATCATGAAGCGTTTGAAGCAGATGAAGCTGTTCAATGCCCGCACTGTAACTCCTGGCATACGCAACGAGTGAGTGAATTTGGCTCAACTGCCTGTAAGGCATTATACAAATGCCTGGATTGCAAGGAACCGTTTGATTATTTCAAATGCCATTAGCCCCACCTATGCTGAAGCCACGGCGTGCGATGCCTGCTTATTTTATCTGCCGAAGCCTTGCATTGCCAGACGCTGAAGCTAAGACGGGCGATGCCTGCTAAACCGTAGTTTTGCAGCAAATACTACCCAATGGCATCTGTACATTTTGAAGTAAAGGATAATATCGGTTTTATTACATTGAATCGCCCGGAGAAACTCAATTCATTTAACCGGGAAATGGCTTTATTATTACAGCAGCATCTTGATGATTGTAAGAAAAAAGAAGTTCGTTGTGTATATATAACAGGTGCAGGGAAAGGGTTCAGTGCGGGACAGGACCTGTTGGAAGTAACAACTCCTGATTCACCAGGGTTCAATGTGATATTATCAGAACATTATAATCCAATTGTCACCAAAATTAAAAGACTGGAAAAACCGGTACTGGCAGCAGTGAATGGCGTGGCCGCAGGTGCAGGAGCTAATATTGCATTATGCTGTGATATAGTAATTGCAACACAATCAGCATCATTTTTACAGGCCTTTTCAAAGATCGGGCTGATACCGGATAGCGGCGGTACGCATACCTTACCCAGATTAATAGGATGGCAGAAAGCATCTGCTTTAATGATGCTGGGAGAAAAGGTACCTGCTGCTGAAGCAGAACGAATGGGAATGATCTATAAAGTTTTTCCAGATGAGCATTTTAATGAAGAAGCATTGAAGATGGCAAAAACACTTGCGGGCATGCCTACATTAGGTTTGGCTTATACTAAAAAAGTATTGTCTCTTTCCGTTAATAATACTTTTGAGGACCAGGTACTGGATGAGGATATATTCCAGCAGCGAGCAGCACAGACGAAGGATTATGGTGAAGGTGTGGCGGCGTTTTTGGAAAAGCGGCCAGCAATTTTCAAAGGAGAATGATGCCCGGCTTATGTTAAACTTACAGAAGAGGAAGCACCCGGTTTTTAAAGGAGAATAATATAATCAATGAATAAAGAAAAGGATCAGTTTGCTGAAAAGGTTGTGGCCCACATGATGGAGCATGATCTTTTTTCCCAATGGCTGGGCATAGAAGTATTGGAAATCAAAGAAGGCTATAGCCGTCTTAGAATGAAAGTGCGCAATGAAATGATCAATGGTTTTGGAATTGTTCATGGAGGAATCGCGTTTTCTTTGGCGGACAGTGCTTTTGCCTTTGGCTGTAATAATCGTAATGTATTGTCAGTGGCACTGGACACAGCCATTAATTTTACCAAACCGGTTCATGTAGGTGATGTATTAACCGCCGAAGCGAAAGAGATACACAATGGCCGGTCAACAGGATTATATCATATTACAATTACCAACCAGCAGGAACATGTAGTGGCTTTATTTAAAGGAACCTGTTTCCGTACCAACAAGGCATTGATCAAATAACTACTATCATCCATGATCTATCGTTACCAGGAATATATTCCCGTTATTGATCCCTCCTCTTTTATACATCCCCAGGCGGCTGTTACTGGCAATGTTATTATAGGCAAAAACTGTTATATAGGACCGGGAGCTGCCTTGCGGGGGGATTGGGGCCAGATTATCCTGGAGGATGGATGCAATGTGCAGGAAAACTGTACTGTTCATATGTTTCCCGGGGTAACTGTATTATTAAAGGAAGGCTCACATATTGGCCATGGCGCCATCATTCACGGAGCTACCGTTGGAAAGAACTGTCTGATAGGCATGAACAGTGTGGTGATGGATGATGTAGAGCTTGGAAATGAATGCATTGTAGGTGCTCTTACCCTTGTCCGGGAAGGGGAGAAAATACCGGACCGCAGCCTGATTGTTGGTAACCCTGGCAAGATCATCAAACAGGTAACTGATGATATGATGGCCTGGAAAACAGAGGGCACAAAAATCTATCAGACACTGCCCAAAATAATGCTGGAAGAAACCGGTTTGACAGATCCTTTGCGAGAGATACCCGCCAATTTGCAGCAACAGCAAAAAAATTATCTTCCACTTAAGCAGCGCAAATCAAAGTAACTCAGGCATTAACATATTGTCCCCTATTCATGCAGTAAAATTCCTTCGTAAAAGCTTGCACAAATGATCGCTGGAGAGTAGTTTAGCGTTACTTCCATTCCTCCCCAAAGACCCAATTAATCCCACGTACCCAAAATCCCATTAAAAAGGCCGTTTTTCATTTCGCAGTTATTAATTGACTGACAACCATGTTGTCATACCTATATACTTATATCTGATCCTCCAGAAGACCTCCGATCCCAGATCCCAGAAGAAGACTTCCATTTTACATCCTGTCAATGCCGCTCCATCCATTCCCGGGAAGCCAGTTTAACAACTGAGGTCTTTTCTTTTTCTACATATATTAAAACCTAAGAGCATGAACAAGTTTTATTCATTAATCGTATCGCTTTTTGCGGTACTTATGGTAGCGGCACAACCTACCCTACCAGGAACTCCTGGGGCATGTAATGCCAATAGTTGTACAACAAACGCACTGATTGATGTTTGTCCTGCTGGAGGATCAACAGTTATCAGTTCCACCATTAACGGAGCTTATAACAGGGGTAACAATCCCAATCACCTTGGCGCAGGCGCAATCTGGCGCTATCGCAACTTTGCCACGGTTGGCGGAGTAACTGTAAACATGGAAGTTACTATCGATGCTATTTCCAATGCCACACTGGATGCACTAGATGATGATGCGGCAGTGGACCAGGGTGGAAACTCCATTGGCAGTTTCTTTTCTCCCCGTATCGGGCCAGATGTAAACCTGAATGGTACTGACAGAAGAGGATATGTTCAATTCACCATGGCTTTTTACAAAAACTCAACTGGTGTAAATAATAATACCAATTCAGATTTCGCCAACACAGTAAACCTTAGCAGTATCAACTATGTGCATTATGATATTGATGGTAATGATGCAAACAATGTAACAACTGGTACCGCAGGCAGCTGGTTCCGCGAAACAGGAATGGCAAAAAGGATCTCTCTATCAAATCCCCAGGTGCTTGCTAATAGTCAAACTGATCTTGTTGCTTATAATTATACTGATCCTGTTGCTACAAGCTGGACGGGTTATGCAGGTGGTATTTGCGAAAGAGATGGTGTATCTAAATGCGCGCAGGTGGCGAGTTCTTTCTCTTTCCAGGGTAGCCTTCCTTCAATTACTTTCCGCATGGGCTATGATTATAATGCAGGTGGTAATATCGGCCGTCCGGTAAGACAGTATGGTTCAAGACTGGGATGTTTCAATTTCCCTCAACAAATTACATTACCTGTTAAGTTACTTGCTTTCTCCGGCAGTTATAATGGTTCCAAAACATTGCTGAACTGGGAAACTGCTAATGAGGTGAATTTTGATCGTTATGATATCGAGCGCAGCACAAATGGCAGTGATTACCTCGCAATTGCTTCTGAAAAATCGAAGACAGGTATCACTCAACCTAAATACCAGTTCTCAGATGATCTTAATGGTTCGTATGAAAATGTATTCTACTATCGCCTGAGAATGGTTGATATCGATGGCAAATATTCTTATAGCAATGTGATCATGGTGCGTAAAGACCAGAAAAAAATGGCCAGCCTTATCATTAGTCCCAATCCTTTAGTGGCTGGTGGCGTATTAACAATCAGGTTGGGTTCAGAGAGCAAGAAAAGTGTTGAAGTAAGAGTAATTGATAATTCAGGAAAAATAGTATTGAAACAACAGAATCAACTAAACGAAGGAATTAACAGTATATCATTTAATAACCAAAGCCATCTGCAGTCCGGAATTTACACGGTACAGGTGGTAGCTGATGACGAAATTCTGAGCAGCAAGCTTTCAGTGATCAGGTAAACCAGAATTTTATTAAAAAGGCATAAGTTATTAGGACGGACATGCTCAGGGTTTTATTACCTTGGCCCCTCTGGCACATTGCAGAGGGGTTTTTTTATTGCCGTTTATTGACCCTCGGTGCTGGAATTTATGTTGGTGCTGAAACATTAATTTAAAACTTCGCCGCTTACAACAAAATTAATTTTCCCGCTTCGGGAATAGTTGTACCTTAAATGTCCCTATTTACTTTTCGTATAACCTAAAAAAACCCTGGTTATGAGAAAAAATTTACTTCTCATTTGCTCTCTTACCTTTACTCTTTTGAATTCTGCGTATAGCCAGACCGATCGTTTTGCTTATGTTATTACAGATAATGTTAAGGACGGCATCAACTGGAATGTATTACGCAAAATAGACCTCCAGTCAAATACTTATAGTGATGTGTTGCTTAATGGAAGTGATGTCAAACAGCTTCCTTATGATGCCAGTACCAAAAAACAGTTCAGCGCCCCATATTCAGATGTCCGCTTTGGTACGGTTGCCAATGCTGCTTTTGGTACAGGGGTTGCCGCCATTGCCTATGACAGGAAGAACAGCCGGCTGTATTATACTCCCATGTTCATTGATCAGCTTCGTTATATAGATCTGAAAACGATGAAAGTATATTTCATCAACACGCCGGCCAATGATGCGCTTAACGTGAAAGCTTCTGATCAAAGTAATATCATTACAAGAATGGCAATTGCGAATGATGGCAATGGATATGCATTGACCAATGATGGCAATCATCTCCTCCGCTTTACTACTGGTAAAAAAATTACCGTCACTGATCTGGGTGCGGTTGTTGATGACCAGGCCAATAAAGCAATTTCAGTTCATAATTCATGCAGCAGTTATGGCGGAGATATGGTTGCAGATGATGACGATAATCTGTATGTATTCTCAGCCCGCAATCATGTTTTTAAAATAAATATCAACAACAAGGTTGCCACGCATCTTGGAGCCATCAATGGTTTACCTGCGAATTTTACAACTAATGGTGCTGCGGTTGGAACTGATAACAAAATCGTGATCGTTAGTGCTACCAACAGTGGGGCAATGTATACACTGGATAATGCCACCTGGAATGCCACGCCCATCGCGTCTTCCATGGCATGGCGCAGTTCTGATCTTGCCAATAGCAATTTATTGGCAACCCGTCGTTCAACGGTGATCCCTTCAGTACTGACAGCATTACCTGATGCACCGGACACAAGAATCGGTTTGTATCCAAATCCTACAGTGCAAAAACAATTCACTGTTCAGTTCAACCAGCCTGAAGGAAATTATACCATCCTGGTTTCTGATGTTTTAGGACGCCAGGCCATTCATTCTATTGCGAGAGTGAATGGGAAAGGGCAAACTGAATCTATCCAGTTACCGGAAAATACAAAGAGAGGAGTATACCTGGTGAAAGTAGTAGACCAGAGCAGTGCTACCATTTTCTCCAAAAAGATAGTCGTTCAGTAAAGACCAGTGCTTCACTGAATTGCAAGCCGGCCCCGTAAGGCCGGCATTTTTTTTCGATGAGTCAGGAATGAATGTGCCATAGGTATACCAGTCGTGATCCATAAGTTATACATGGGGTTGGCATAAGTATAACATGAGTTAGCATAAGTATACTTTGGGTCTTTCATCAGTAAGCCATAAGTATACCATAGGTTTACCATGAATATAACATCAGTTTAATAC
>CAMLGP010000158.1 GCA_946479535.1 uncultured Bacteroidota bacterium | reverse complement strand
CTCCTTTTAATGGCAAAAGTATCATCAGGTCTTTTTCCTGTCCGGATTAAAGGCTTTTTCAGACTATCCGCAGCTCTCAGGGCACTATCCATTCTTGCTGTACTATCTTTTTTTAATGAAGCTGAATCAACAGTGGCCTGTCCGGGCGGTTTGATATCTGCAAGCTGTTTATTGGATATTGAATCCAGTAGCTCCTTCATTACTACAGGATGCTGCTGGTACCAATTATAACTTTTATTGAACGAATTCCTGTCTGTCTTATGAAGCCTGAATATTTCATCATAATATTCCTGCGCAATAGCCCGTTTGTCATCCGAACTGTCCCTGGGAAGCTTATATATTTCCAGGAATTCCCCACCGCGTAACAGATCCCATAACACATCTTCCATCTGTTGTTTAGGCAAAACATCCCTGGGAATTTTATTTTTGCTGGTGCAGGCAACTATGAAAAGAAGGAAGCAGAAAAAAATAACCAGTTGTCTCATCTAAGTTCTTTATAAGCCGTTGAGTTGGAAATATCAAGTTTGGTTAACAGGTCTCGTGCGCGGTTTTTAAGTTCCGGGTTAGCATGGCTGAAAACTTTTACGAGTTCCGAACTTTTGCCCTGGAAGAAAAATTGCAGGATCATTGAATTGGGATTCTCACCATTTAAGGTATTGAGAAAATTCAGGCAATTCATGATACCACTGCGGGCCTCGTCTTCATTCTCATAAAACAGGTCCATGCCTGAACGGTAATACGAATAGATGGCATCATGCAGTAATGCAAACCGATTGCTATTCAGGTTCTCCGACAGCCAGTAGCGATTTCTCAATCCATCAAATGATTTCCATCCGGCTATTTCCCTGCTTTCCGGTGCATTGTTGACAATATTCCATGCCTTCTTAAAATAATCATCTCCCCCACGGAGGGAGAAAGATCCATAATCAAACCCCAGGATAATATTGATATAATAAGCGATCACGGCAGGCAGGTTAGCCGCGCCGGGATCATTACCCTGCACCCTGTTCTCATTAAATTCAACCGGCTGAAACTCCACCCATCGGAAGGTTACCTCATCATCAATAAAATTGATGATGGGAGATTCATAAGTGCTGCTATAAATTGGGCGGGCTGCCTGCACAGTTAATTTGGCCTTGTACATATTATTGCCCAGCTCCTGATCAACATTTAGCAGGAAGTTACACTGTATCTTTTCATTAGGCTGAAATACATCTTTGGTCCATTTGCGACCATTGATGAAATTGCTCAATGTGGTCTGAAGAGAGTTGAAAATGTTCTTGTCAACCTTTGAGCTGACCTTACTGGCCAAAACTGTTACCCTCGCCTGAATCTCCTGCGCTTGCACTGAACAGGCCAGCAATAGCACAATTAAAAGAAATGTCCCGCCAACTGCGGGAAAGGGAATTCTTTTAAGCATAATGCGTTTTTATAATGGTGTCCACAATATCTTTTGCCACTTCATCCTTTGATTTGGTATCAAACCTTAATTCCTCGCCCTTCTTTCCAAATATGGTGATCCTGTTAGTATCATGTCTGAAACCAGCGCCCTTATCATTCATTGAATTCAGAACAATAAGGTCAGCATTCTTTTCTTTTAACTTGGTTAGCGCGTTCTTTTCTTCATCGTTTGTCTCCAGCGCAAAACCAACCAATACCTGTTCAGCCTTTTTGGTTGAACCCAGGCTTTTTAAGATATCCTTTGTTTTGGTGAGCTCCAGTGTAAGCGTGCTTTCTTTTTTCTTGATCTTCTGATCAGCCTTAACTACAGGAGTATAATCAGCTACTGCCGCTGAGAGTATGGCCAGGTCAGCTTTATCAAACACTTCATGACAGGCCTTATACATTTCTTCTGCGGAGGTCACATTAACCAGTTTAATACCGTTAGCTGAAAACGGGCTGGCTACTGGACCCAGTACCAGGGTTACATCTGCACCTCTCTTATATAATTCTTTAGCTATGGCAATGCCCATTTTCCCGGAAGAATGATTGCCTATAAAACGAACGGGGTCAATAGCTTCGTATGTGGGTCCAGCCGTAACAAGCGCTTTTTTACCGGCGAGAGGGCTGGTCAAAAAAAAACGCTCTGTGATGAAAGAAATGATCTCTTCGGGTTCAGCCATTCTACCGTCACCAATAAGGCCACTGGCCAGTTCTCCCTTACCAACAGGGATCACTGTATTACCAAAAGAGGTTATTTGCTGGAGATTGCTTTTTGTAGCAGGATGGTGCCACATATCCTCATCCATGGCAGGGGCTGCTACTACCGGACAGGTAGCAGATAAATAAACAGCCAGTAATAGATTATCGCAAAGGCCGTGAGCCATTTTGGCCAGAGTATTACAGCTAAGGGGGGCAATCAGCATGATATCTGCCCATCTGCCCAGCATTACATGGTTCGACCAGCTTTGTTCATCATAAAGGTCAACCAGCACCGGATTTTTGCTTAGTGTGGAAAGGGTGAGAGTTGAAACAAAATCCTTGGCAGAAGGCGTCATGATTACTTTTACTTCCGCACCAGCCTTTACAAGGGAGCGAACAAGGTAAACAGCTTTATAAGCCGCTATACTGCCGGTGATGCCCAGTAATATTTTTTTACCCTGTAACATGATTTTGAACTGTTGGATTTGAAATTTTATATTATTGTTCAGAACATTTAAACCAGAAATTTCAAAGCTATTTATCTATTAATTGAGACAAGGTACAAAAAAAGGAATGGGAAAGTGTAAGTTGTACTACCTTCTCATTCCTTTAAATATTGTGTCAGGACAGTTTGCTACTGTCACGCCAAAGATGCGGACCTGTACGCCGTAGGACGTGCCCGCCGAAGGCGGATTAATCAAAGAGTTGATCTTCTCCCCTGCGGAAATATACTTTTTCCTCAAGGAATTCCTGGGTAGCCAGCAGTGCCGGATTAGGCATTCTTTCATAGGCACGGGAGATCTCGATCTGTTCCTTGTTCTCATGGATCTCTTCCAGGCTATCAGTATGACTGGCAAATTCATCCAGCTTGTTATGTAACTCTTCTTTCAACGAAATGTTGATCTGGTTAGCCCTTTTCGCAACAATGGTAATTGACTCATAGAGATTACCTGTTTTGTTCTTTATTTCATCCAGGCTTTTTGTTTCAACATTATTAGCAATGCCAGCGCTAAGCTGACGTCTTAGTTTGCTCATTCGTTAAAGTTTTTATGTTGTTTTGAGATAAGTTAAGGTAATTTTCTGCTTCTTTACGCAATCTGCTTTCAGGAAAGCGGTCTACAAAATCGTTCACTTCCTTTATCACCTGATCAAACCGTTCTACTTTCTTGGTTTCCACGCTCATTTCAGCATAACGGAAATAACTTTTTATGGTCATCAGTTTATATTCATCTCCTGATGGTGATTCAGGATATGCATTCAGCAAGGTGGAGAAAGCAACACCTGCAGCCCTGAACTGACCCATATTATAATAAAGCTTTGCACTCTTGTAATCCTTTGTTTCCAGTTTCTTCCTGCAGATATCAATGATTTCGTTAGCCTGTTTATTCCTTTCAGATCCGGGATGAGTATTAATGAAAATCTGCATCATACCAACAGCTTTGATAGTATTGGTTTGATCCAGTTCTGGTTTGGGCGACTGTTTATAATAACAGTAGGCTCTCATGAAATCAACTTCTTCAGCCTTGGGACTGTTGGGAAATATCTCAAGGAACGTCTTGAACAGATTTTCTGCGTTCAGATAGTCCAGCTGGTTATAGGCGCAATAGGCAAACTTGTAATAGATATCCTGGAATTCTGTTCTTGTTTTATAATAAGGCATGATATCCTCATAGATCATGGAAGCCTTCTGCCATTTCTTCTGTACGAAATATTTTTCAGCCATCCTGAGCTTGAATTCAGGATCGGGGTTTTTCAGGATCTTGGTCATACTCTTGCCGCTGCAACCACCCAGAATAACTACCAGTAATAAAACAGGGATAAAACGCATAAAGGACTGCAAAGTTAATAGTTACGGACAAATCTTATACAAAAAAGATAAGCAGCCAAGCAAGGGCAGTTAAGGTTTTGATAAAGAGGGACTAAGGCACAATTCCAGTTCAATTCTTCCTCCGTTCATTTTAGACTCCATTTCGGATTCCGAAAAGGCAAAGAAAACCCAAAGAAAAGGAATCGAAAAGGCAAAGAAAAGAAACAGTATAGAGAGTACTGATAATTAACGAGTTAGGCTTTTTCAGTACTAATCAAAAAAAACCCTTCCGCTTTCGCGGAAGGGTCTGTATATCAGCAAAAAGTAACTAATTAATTATTTCTTACGGAGGTTCGGGTGCGGAGGAGCTACCGTATTAGGGCCATCCTCACCTTCACCTGCACCGCGGAGATCCACTGTATCGCAGTCACCACCTTCCTGACCGTAATTAAAGATGAAGCGGTCTGCGCTCACACCTTCTTTTTCTACCAGGTAAGTGATTACTTTATTTACGTGATCCCAGCTGAGCTGCTGTTCTTTTTTGCTTGAAGAGCAGTAACCAACTACTACTACTTTACACTCAGGATTGTTGCGCATTCTGGAAGCTACTGTAGAAAGTACTGCTTCTGCATCTTTAGTAAGTGAGTTAGAACCTGATTTAAATGAGATGCTGGGCAATGCTCCAAGTTTGGTAGCACAATCATTCCCTTTCATCATCATACCTTCAAAACAAGTTGAATCAGGGCATGGGCATTTACCTACGCCATCCACATCAACAGGCTGACAGATTGTTGGAGTAACAAGTTCTTTGTCTTTGTAATCAGGAACACCATCACCATCAGTATCGCGGCTAACACCATGAGTGTCTACTGGTGCACCAGCAGGAGTTTGTTCCTGGTCGAACTGGTCTGTAACACCATCGCCATCAGAATCAGGCAATACAGGTTTTGGAAGGATCATCAGGCGAGGTTTGCGAATCTCCTGATAAGCATAATCCAGAGGATTAAGCCACCACAAAGGTTCAACAGATTTAGCACCGAGATTGATATTGAGACCAACGCTTAAGAAATTATAGGAATCATAGTCGCTGGTGAGAGCGGGATCACCCCAGGGATGTTCCTGCCAGCGCTGACCATCCAGCAAATCATCTTTAACGATAGTTACTCTATCTTCAATCGCGAGATTCAGGCGTTTGCTGAGTTTGAAAGCCACACCACCACCAAATGAACCAGAAGGTTTGAATGTGTCACCAAATAATTTGGGACGACGGTCACCCTGGTTTTCAGCAGGCGTTTCATATGATTTGTCCATCATATTCTTCAAAGCCTTGCGGGTGTCTTTACGATCCTTGTAAACGTTACCAGAAATAGTGCTGAAGTCATATTTAGCAGATCCATTCAGTGCATTTACTTTGGTATCATAAATAGATCCGCCGATACCACCGAATGCATAGAATGAAACGCCTGTTTTGGCTTTATGGAAACGAATATTGTTCAGGGTAACCACTCCATCAAGAGTAAGGTCCTGAACTTTCGTTTTGTAGTTGTAATAAACATTTTCAAGCGGGCCACCATTAGATGGAGTGATAACAAGTGAATTGCCAGGCCCCGATGGAGTTGCTAAAGGAGCATTGTAACGCTGGCCTGCCGGAAGATTGGCGCCCCAGGCTGGGTTTCTGCCAAAGTTTCCATTTGAAGTCCAGTCAAGTCCTTTACCGATCCCATACATATACCCCAGGCGCATTGAGAAAACATAACCAAATGCTTTTCTAACATGAAGTCCAAAACCGGGAGCAAATTGAGAAGCAACATCACCGCTAACACGGAACATACCGCCCTTGATACCAATCTCCCACTGGTTACGAGGTTTTGCCGGGAAATTGTAAGTACCATTCAGAAACTCTGTATGCTGTGGCATACGTTTCGATGGTACTACTGAAGAATCTGTAACATCATAGCCACCGCCCGTTTTCACCTGGGCAAAGCAGCATGAAGCTACAAGGCAGAAAAATCCTGCCAGAAGAGTGTACTTTTTGCTTACCATAACGAAGGATTAAGATTTTACTAAAAAACAATGTCCTAAATAAAGGGCAAAAATATGATATGAACCCTAAATACCAAATTTTTGCTAAAAAAAATCGGAGTTTTCCTGTTATTTTTCAATTACTTAGTCAAAAAAAATGCCTGTTTTACGTAGCCTTTAATCGTTAATTTTTTGCGGCGTATATTGCCCTTTTTAAGTATGAAAATACCCACCGGATTAATTGATGAAGAATTAAAATCTTTTGAATCCCGATTCAGAGAAGACCTTCGCAGCCCGGTGCCATTGCTGGACAGGATAACACGTTACATTGTAAAGCGCAAAGGCAAGCAGTTACGACCCATGTTTGTTCTCCTTTCTGCCAAACTTTGCGGACCCATCAATGAAACTGCTTACAGGGCCGCTTCCCTGGTGGAACTCCTTCATACTGCAACGCTTGTGCATGATGATGTGGTGGATGATTCAACCGAAAGAAGGGGCTTTTTTTCCGTTTATGCGCTCTGGAAAACGAAGGCTTCCGTGCTCATTGGAGATTACCTGTTAGCCAAAGGTTTACTACTTTCCCTTGATCATAATGAGTATCGCGTTTTACACATTCTCACCGATGCCATCCGCAAACCGATACACCCGGCTGGTCTGCGCCGCATCCTCACGCTGAACCGGC
>CAMLGP010000157.1 GCA_946479535.1 uncultured Bacteroidota bacterium | reverse complement strand
GATAATCTAAGTCGTATTTTCAGCTACAGAACATATACGCCGCTAAAAGAAGATTTATGGCAACTTCCATTATTTGGTATACCCTTGGCTTTATCGCCGTTTTCTTTCTTGTGCTTTCAGGATTTCATATAGGGCGTAAACAAATATGGGGCGGACTGGTATATGGAATTATTGTAGGATTGGTGGTAGCAATAATTAATCTCATAATCGGTAATGGGTTTAACTGGGAGGTAGTGCTTAAAATAATTATTGTGGGAGTTTTGGCGGGTTCTTTTTTCTATGTGATTGATTGGATGATATTTAGAAATAATAAGCTAAAAAAGAAAAGGAAAAAATAATCTTGTTTTACTGATGATTTTAGAGTTGTAAATTTGGTATTGAAAGTTGCATAAACAACCATCGGGTTGGATTGTTATTATAGCAGACAAATCTTAAAACTAATCTCATGGAAGCATATATCGTGGCTGGATACCGTACAGCAGTAGGAAAGTCAAAAAGAGGTGGGTTGCGTTTTTTCCGTCCGGATGACCTTGCAGTGGAAGTCATTAAATCCCTGGTGGCTTCTGTTCCTGCGTTAGAACCAAAGCGGGTGGATGATGTAATAGTAGGTAATGCCGTTCCGGAAGCTGAGCAGGGTTTGCAGGTAGGCCGGATCATTGCTGCCAGGGCCCTGGGTTTTGATGTACCGGGTATGACAGTAAACCGTTATTGCGCTTCAGGACTTGAAACAATTGCTATTGCCACTGCAAAGATCAGGATGGGAATGGCTGATTGTATTGTGGCCGGTGGGACTGAAAGTATGAGTATGGTGCCAACTGCAGGTTGGAAACCCGTACCAGCTTACTCGATTGCGAAAGAGGAACCGGATTATTACCTGAGTATGGGGCTTACAGCAGAAGCTGTTGCCAAAGAATTTAAGGTTAGTCGCGAAGACCAGGACCAGTTTTCCTATAACTCCCACCAGAAGGCAATCAATGCCATTAAGAATGGATATTTCAAAAGTGGCATACTTCCTATTACGGTTGATGAAATATATCTCGATAATAAAGGCAAAAAGCAAAAAAGAAATTATGTGGTTGACACAGATGAAGGTCCAAGAGCTGATACATCACTGGAAGCGCTGGCCAAACTGCGGCCAGCTTTTGCGGCGAATGGTTGTGTTACCGCAGGAAACTCTTCTCAAACATCAGATGGTGCCGCATTTGTGATTGTAATGAGCGAGCGAATGATGAATGAATTGAAATTGAAGCCCATTGGCCGGTTGGTTGCCTGCGTTTCTGCAGGTGTTCATCCACGGATCATGGGTATTGGACCTGTAGCTGCTATTCCAAAAGCATTAAAACAGGCCAATATGAATCTTTCCAATATTGATCTTGTTGAATTGAATGAAGCGTTTGCTTCACAGGCCCTGGCTGTTATCCGTGAGGTTGGTCTTGATCCTGCGCGAGTAAATATTAATGGCGGTGCAATTGCTTTGGGTCACCCTTTGGGATGTACTGGCGCCAAACTAACCATCCAGGTATTAAATGATATGAAGCGATTGAATAAGAAATATGGAATGGTTACTGCCTGCGTTGGGGGAGGACAGGGGATTGCAGGGATCATTGAGAATCTCTAGTGGCCCGCGATCAGGATCATCAGTGATTATTCTTTGGAGCTCCTGTTATTCCACCAGTTTATTCAATTTGGCATACTGCAACAGCATGATGGTCTTTCCATCTTTAATTTCTC
Organism: uncultured Bacteroidota bacterium; assembly: GCA_946479535.1. The sequence continues at coordinate 4,931 of CAMLGP010000157.1, read as the reverse complement.
CTGAGTTGATCATTTGAAGTGCTTTATCAAGTGTGAGTTCCAGCACTTCAATCTGTTCCTGTTCATGTTCAACACCACCGCCTTCACTTACTTTCATTTCCTTGCTGTATTCAGCAACAAAAAAATAGAGGATCTCTGTTACTGAACCGGGCGACATATAGGCTTCAAAGACCTTCTTTACATCAGTGATCTTGTAACCGGTCTCTTCTTCCGTTTCACGGCGGATAGCAACCTCAGGATTGTCTTTATCCAATAAGCCCGCACAGGTTTCTATCAACATTCCATCAGCATTACCATTAATGAAAGTTGGAAGGCGGAACTGCCTTGTAAGGATAACCGTTTTACCAGATCTATTGTAAAGCAGGATGGTAGCGCCATTTCCTCTGTCGTAGGCTTCCCGGTGCTGAACTTTCACCTGTCCGTCTTTATCCGTGAATTCGTAAGTGACTTTCTTAAGCTTGTACCAGTTATTGGAGAGGATCTCTGTTCCGAGGATCTTTACATTGTTCATGGTGCAAAGATAGGCGGAGCAGAAACCTTTATTTTTCGATTCTTTTTTTCGGCGTTTTTGAAACTACAGATAAGGCTTATCCCATTTCCCGATGACGTTGAAAGCAACAAATCATTGAGTTATCCAGACATGGTTGTGTTTATTACTATACCTGTTTTTATTTTACCCTATCTAATGACGTGGGGGTTTTTTTTTGTTATGGTGGTTTTATATTTACAACCCATGTAAAAACGACTCGCCAAAACACTACCTATGGACAGACGCGATTTTCTCACTGCCCGGAGAAAGAAAGCCCCTGCTATCCGTTCCGCGCAAAATTTCCGCACACAATCTGGCTTAACTCCTTATACCGGTCCCTGGACCCGTAATGAAGTACAGCACCTGCTCAAGCGTACGCTGTTTGGCAGTACCAAAGCTGATATTGATTACTTCGCTGCGCGGACAATGGACCAGGCAATAAATGAATTACTGAATCCTGTTGCAGCATTGCCAACTCCTCCATTGAATGATTATAGTGAAGATGTGCCAGATCCCGGAGCACCTGCAGGAACTACCTGGGTAAATAATATTAGTGAAGATGATGACATCAATGAAGGCCGTCGTATGTCTTTTAAGCATTGGTGGGCTGGAGTAATGCTTAACCAGGACAGAAGCATTCGTGAAAAGATCACTTTATTCTGGGCTGATCATTTCGGTACTGAAACAAATACAATTGGTCTTGGTCATTTTATTTACAGGCACAATAATCTGTTGCGTACCGGAGGACTGGGTAATTTCAAAACGCTTGTAAAAAATGTTACAACCGATCCGGGCATGCTGATCTATCTGAACGGATACCTGAATTCAGCTTCCGCTCCGGATGAGAACTATGCACGTGAATTAATGGAATTGTTTACGCTGGGCAAGGGGTCTACTGTAGCCTATACAGAACAGGATGTGCGTACGGCCGCAAGAATACTGACCGGCTGGCGTATTAGTCCCACAACGGCACTTACAACATTTGATCCTGCCAATCATGATTCCAATAATAAAACCTTTTCCAGTTATTTTGGCGGCGCTACCATTAATGGGCAGGCAGGAGTAAATGGTGAATTGGAAACTGATGATCTGATCAATATGATCTTCTCCAAAGATGAAGTATCAAAATATATTTGTCGCTCCATTTACCGCTGGTTTGTCTATTACACAATAGATGGCGCTGCAGAAGCCAATGTTATTGAACCACTGGCGGCCATCTTCCGGACTTCCAATTATGATATCAAACCGGTATTGTTGGCCCTTTTCAAAAGTGAGCATTTCTTTGATGTGCTTAACCAGGGTTGTATGATCAAGAGCCCGGTTGACCAGGTGATCGGTTGCATGCGTGAATGGAAAGTGGCGTTTCCTCCAGTTGCTACTGAATACCAGGATACCTATAATATGTGGAGCTATATCTCCAACTGGATGGATACCATGGGACAGGATATTGGTGATCCGCCCAATGTATCCGGTTGGCCGGCCTATTACCAGGAGCCTGCCTTTCACGAGATATGGATCAATCATGATACACTGCCCAAGCGCAACCAGTTTACAGATATCATGATCATGAACGGCTTTACGCGGAATATGAAAAAGATTATTATCGATCCACTTCCGTTTACGCAAACCCTGCCCAATCCCGGTGACCCCAATGCATTGTTGAGTGATACCCTTGCAGTGATCTATCGTGTGCCCTTATCAGATACAGTAAAACAAAATCTGAAGCAATCCATATTGCTGAGCGGACAAACGCAGGATTATTACTGGACCAATGCATGGAATGCCTATGTGGCTGATCCAACAAATATGTCAACTGCGGCAATTATTTCTAACCGCCTTAAGAGCCTTTACCAATATTTGATGAACCTGTCTGAATACCAATTATCCTAAAATTCCTTTATGCGCAGAAGATCATTCTTAAAAAATAGTATACCTGCAGCGGCTATTCTTCCTGCCCTGGTAGATGGCTATACGGTGAAAGCGTTTCACGCTCACTCTCCGTTGATGCAGGCATTGATGAATCCTGCTATTGAGACGGACCACGTGCTGGTGATCATTCAGCTAAGTGGTGGTAATGATGGACTGAATATGGTGATCCCCATCTCAACCTATAGTGATTATTTCAATGCAAGGAGCAATGTGGCCATTGCCCAAAACAAGATCCTTAAACTGGATGGATATGCCAATACAGGATTGCATCCTGCCATGACTGGAATGCAGTCACTGTATAATGAGAAAAAACTGAATATTGTTCAATCAGTAGGTTATCCTCAACCCAATTTCTCGCATTTCCGGGCCACTGATATCTGGATGAGTGGATCTGATGCTGACCAGGTAGTGAATACTGGCTGGGCCGGACGCTATTTAAATACAGAATATCCCAACTTCCCTGATGGATATCCCAATACAACAATGCCTGATCCTTTGGCCATTCAGATTGGATCTATTGCATCCCTGACTTTGCAGGGTCCAGCCATCAATATGGGAATGAGCATTACCAATCCTACGAGTTTTTACAACCTGATCAATAATGTACTTGACCCGGCACCCAATACGCCAATGGGTCATGAGTTGACCTATATAAGAACTATTGCCAACCAGACAAATGCTTTTGCCCAAAGAATAATTGCAGCGGCAATGGCTGTACCGCAACAGGGAGCCTATCCGCAAGACAACTCTTTGGCTGATCAGTTGAAGATCGTTGCCCGCCTGGTAAAAGGTGGATTGAAAACAAGGATCTATATGGTGGGAATGGGAGGCTTTGATACCCATTCTTCACAAGCTGAAGCCAGTGATACTTCAATAGGGTACCATGCATCCTTATTGAAAGAATTATCAGATGCTGTGAAAGCATTCATGGATGATTGTCAGTTTCTGGCGATCCAGGACAGGGTAATGGGTTTGACATTCTCTGAGTTTGGTCGCCGTATTAAATCCAATTCCAGTATGGGAACTGACCATGGAGCTGCTGCGCCCATGTTCATTTTTGGAGCGAAAGCAGTACAGGGTGTTACAGGTACCAACCCAACCATACCCGGTGGGGCATCTGTGAATGATAATATTCCTCACCAGTATGATTTCAGAAGTATTTATTCATCCATACTGGAACGCTGGTTCTGTGTGCCTCCCACTACTTTACAGACCATCCTGTTCAAAAACTTCCAGAGCCTGAATATTGTAGATAATAAAGCCTGTACCGGAGTTACGGATGATCCTAACCAGACCGCCGGAGACCAACTGATCACCAATTATCCCAATCCTTTTACCAGCTCCACAACTATTAAATTCAAAACAAAAGGGAAGCATACCCTTATTCAGATCATTGATATGCTGGGCAGGGTTATTCAGACTCCTATCGACAAGGAGTATACCCAGTCTGGTGAGTTTACCGTTGATTTTAATAGTGGTGCATTGCCTTCCGGAGTTTATTATGCGAGATTACAGAATGAGCAAACACAGCAGGTAAGGCCCATGTTGAAGGTGAGATAAGGCCGGCAATTCCAAATTAACTTATCGGCATTATTTGAAATATTGTTGCATTTTTCCCTACCTTGCAGGCCAATGAAAAGGCCTTCCCTGATATTGCGCCTGGCCGCATTCTTAATGCTGGCCGTCTTTTCGCAGAAGATGGGCGGAGGTCTGCTGGTTCACAACCTGCTTCATACTCAAACAGGAAAATCTTCCCAACAGGACGAGAAGAATAAGGATATCAACTATGCCTGTAGTTGCATGGATGATTTCCAGATGCCTTTTGATGAGGTAACAGAGCCTGAATTTGCAGCTCATTCAGCATCTCCCATTGAACAATATTCTTTCTATTCTTACCAGGTCTATTCTTATCGCACGTTTCATTTCTCCCGTCGCGGCCCGCCTTCAATCAATTCCTAATTGATCTATTAATGCTGATTGCATCCCGGCAATCATTTTATTTTCTTACTATTTATTTATTCTAATCCCAAAGGCTAGCCTTAATTCATTGTTATGAAACGTAAACAACTGTTTTTTACATTTATATTATTTCTCTTTTTTGGATCCACCTACGCTCAAACCAAAATCAGTTTTACCGGTAAGGTAACAGATTCAAAAACTAAAGAAGCACTTTCAGGAGCAACCATATATTTTCCTGATCTGCGAACCGGTACTGTTTCCAATGCTGATGGCGTTTTTACTTTCCCTGCCATAGCCGCCGGTAAATACCTGGTGGAAGTGAGCCATCTGGGTTATTCTTCTCAGATAGAGACGATTGACCTGGCAACGGTTACACAAAAGGATTTTGAATTGCAATCTTCCGTTATCGAAAACGAAGGAGTAACCGTTACCGGTGTTTCTACAGCAACTTCCACCAAGCGGACTCCCATTCCGGTAACCATTGTAAAGCGGGAGGATCTTTTCAGGAATATTG
>CAMLGP010000156.1 GCA_946479535.1 uncultured Bacteroidota bacterium | reverse complement strand
AACGATGATGGCATCAAATTGCTGAAGATTATTGCGTGACAGCTCCTTATCCGTTAGCAGGCTCACATCATACCCCATTTGCTCCAGTGCTTCAGGCACTTTATCACCCGCACCTACTATATAACCTATCTTCTTATTATAGGTTGCAACATCCAGTATCACGTATTTATTTACAGCATCGGTGAAATAATTGATGAAAGGAATATGATCATACCGGATCGTATGCAAATTCTTTGCAGTAACTTTTTCAGGCTGCTCATAATAAGTGAAGGAAAAAGTATCTGCTACTGATGTTCCCGTCTTCTTTGTTAGATCAAACAGGTTGTGAAATGAACGGCGGTTATTCCTTAAAAGCGGATCCTTGTCATTGACCAGCAGGTCATCCTGCTGGTATATCTTCACATTGTCCAGATTTCTTTGAGCAACGTAGCTAAATTCCTGAGACCAGTTTTCCTTTGGCCTCAGTATATTGACTTCTTTGGGGATTTCCACAGTATAGGCCGGAAGCACTACAAGAGGTTCATACATTTCTCCTTTTACCGGATCCGTAACCCGATATTTAACCGGTTTTTCAAAAGAAATGTTTTCCCCTTCAATATTGACCACAATATTCACCACATATCCCGGATCCACATCTGCCTGTCCTATCTGCTGCGGGTTGCTTACGTTATAATAACCAGGCGCCATCTTATTTGCAAGCCAATAAGGTTGTGTGATGGCTTTTGAAGGTGAAACATAAAGAGTTTTAGAGAAATTGAAATTTACATTCCTGTCTAGCCTGGCAGAAAAGCTTGAATCAAAATTATCTGTTGAAACTTTTGTAAGAATGGCTGGAACACCCAGGCGGTTATTAAAGGAAAAATTGAATCGAATAGAATCAGTTTGAACAGCAAAAGGCACTGTTGTGACCACATCCAGAAAAAAACCACTGCATTGCTCAATCAGTATTTTGGTTTCTTTTCTCTTCTGAATGACCCAGTAGCTATCGGGCATATCCTGGAGCGTCTTGTATAAAACAACCAGCCCCTTCACTGATTTTTCAGGATGAATAAAATCAAACGAAGCAATCAGTTTTTCTACCTGTTTCTGAATATTTTTACTACCCGGAACACGATCCCAGTTTGTAATTACATCATCCATCAGGTCTTTGGAAGCTGCAGGTCCACTGGTAGTACGGAAATAATCAAAAGCTTCTCCCCTTGATGAAGCAGCACCAAACCCCTGGCTCTTGTGGTTACTTCTGCTGACCGCTGCAATCTCTCCATAACTTTTACCAAGAAGTGGATTATATCCACCCAGGTCAATTTTAAGATCTCCGATAGCAGCATTGGGGTTACCAAAATTGAATGAGTTCCATAAAACTCTTTTCACCTGCCAGGTCTTTACATATTTTAATTGCTCAGGAAAGCGGTTTGGATCAGCCGCAGCAATAAAAGCTTCATTGGCTAAAATTGCTGATGCCGTGTGATGACCATGTCCACCCTCACCAGTAGTTGGGAACCGGGTAACTATTACGTCTGGTTGAAACTTACGTATCACCCAAACCACATCACTTAATATTTTTTCTTTGTCCCATTTAGTAAATGTCTCCTGTGGGTTTTTGGAGAAACCAAAATCAAAGGCGCGCGTGAAGAACTGTTCGCCACCATCAATTCTTCTTGCGGACAGCAATTCCTGGGTGCGGATCAGCCCCAATTCAATGCCCTGTTCATCACCTATCAGGTTTTGACCTCCATCTCCTCTTGTCATGGACAGGTAACCTGTACGATACAGGCGATCTTTGGAGAGCCAGGCAATAAGGCGTGTATTTTCATCATCAGGATGTGCAGCAAGATATAATACAGAGCCCAGTACATTGAGCTTTTGCAAACCCTGGTACATATCAGCGGATGTCCAGGTAGCTGGCGCCTGGGAAAAAGAAACAGAGATATAGCATATCAGACAGAATAGCAGACCGGTTTTTTTCATGCCATCGGAATTATTCAACGAATATAATCAGGTTTGGTTTAGTCTGGATTCCGCTTATCTATTATTATAGGTTTTGTAACTTTATTTTATCTTTCCAGACAATCCATTTAGAAGTCATGAATAAGCATTTCCTGCTGTTATCATTGATTTATTTTTTCGCGGCCTGTAATCGTTCCCAAAAAAACAACCAGTCATCCATAGATGGCTTTCATTATTCTGTACAAAAATCAACCCTGGCTACAAATGGAACTGTTGTTTCAGCCCATTCTCTGGCTAGTAAAGTTGGTGTTCAGGTAATGCAGGAAGGTGGTAATGCAATAGATGCTGCCATTGCTACTCAGTTAGCACTGGCAGTTGTATATCCGGATGCTGGAAACCTAGGTGGTGGCGGATTCTTTGTGGCCCATCTTGCAAATGGAAAAAATATTGCTATTGATTTCAGGGAAATGGCTCCAGCCGCAGCTTCCCGTGATATGTACATTGATTCCACCGGTAAAGCAAGGACTGATCTTAGTCAAAATGGCCATCTATCAGCCGGAGTTCCGGGCACTGTTGCAGGCCTTTTTGCAATGATGCAATATGCAAAACTGCCATTTGAAAAACTGATACAACCGGCTATTGATCTTGCTGAAAATGGTTTTGCTATTGGAAAACGCGAAGCAGATCGTTTAAATGGCCTCAGGGATGAATTAATCCGGTATAATACACAGACGCCTGTTTTTGTCAGGAATGACCAGTGGCATGATGGTGACACCCTGGTTCAAACTGACCTTGCCAATACGTTAAAACGGATCAGGGAAAAAGGAGCAAGCGGATTTTATGAAGGTGAAACGGCAAGACTGATTGTTCAGGAAATGAAAAGAGGAAATGGCATTATTACTTATGATGATCTGCGGAATTATAAGGCGTTGACGCGTGAACCTCATCGTTTTTCTTATAAAGGATATGAGATAATTGGAATGCCTATGCCAAGCAGTGGTGGCTTATTACTTAACCAGATGATGAAAATGGTGGAGAACAGGAATATCGGCAAAATGGGCTTTCATTCTGCAGAAGCTACCCAATTAATGATTGAAGTTGAAAGACGTGCCTTTGCTGACCGTGCAGAATATATGGGAGATGCTGATTTTTATAAGGTGCCGGTAAAAGCATTGTCCAGCAACAAATACCTTGCGGACAGGATGAAGGATTATATCCCCGGAAAAGCTGGAACAAGTACAGCTATTAAACCTGGTGATGCCGTTCCTTATGAGAGTACGGAAACAACGCATTTAAGTATACTGGATAAAGATGGTAACGCCGTATCAGTTACCACAACCTTGAATAATTCTTATGGTAGTCGCACAGTAGTTGGCTTCGCAGGATTTTTTCTGAATGACGAAATGGATGATTTCAGTATTAAACCCGGCGTTGCCAATATGTATGGTGCTGTGGGTGGTGATGCCAATGCAATCCATCCCGGTAAAAGAATGTTAAGTTCTATGACACCTACCATCGTTTTAAAAGACAGTAAACCTGTAATAGTAGCAGGTACGCCAGGAGGAACTACTATTCCCACCTCCGTATTCCAGACGCTGCTAAATATCATTGAATTTGGAATGACTACGGAAGATGCAGTTAATCAACCCAAATTTCATCACCAGTGGCAGCCTGATGAAGTGGAACTGGAAACAGGCTTCCCTTCTGCTGTTGCAGCTCAATTACAAAAAATGGGATATACCATTAAAGACAGGGAGGAGATTGGAAGAACAGAAGTGATCAGGGTATTACCCAATGGCAAACTGGAAGGCATAGCAGACCATCGTGGTGAAGATGATGCCGAAGGATGGTAATTAAAAATCTTTTTTATGAATACATTTCAGAGTGAATATCTCAAAACGGTTATACGCAGGTTAAAGTATTACAAGGACCTTGGCGATAAAACATTTGACCAGTTAATGGATGAAGATTTTCATTACCAGTTCAATGAAGAATCAAACAGTATTGCCATTATCATACAGCATATGGCAGGTAATATGCTCAGCCGATGGACCAATTTCCTTACGGAGGATGGCGAGAAATCATGGCGTCAAAGAGATGACGAATTTACCGTGCATCAATACAGCAAATCTCAATTAATAGATATCTGGGAAAAAGGATGGAAGTGCTTTTTGGAAGCGTTGGCAGCCCTGAAAGAAGAGGATCTGCTGAAAACGGTATCTATTCGTGAGGAGAGTCTTACCGTTATAGATGCTATTAACCGCCAGTTGGCCCATTACCCCTACCATGTTGGGCAGATAGCCTATATTGGCCGTATGGTCAGGAGTGGCCATTGGAAGAGCCTCTCCATCCCAAAAGGCGGTTCAGCCAATTATAATCAGAATAGTGCAATAAAAGACCCCGCAAAGAAGTTTTAGGACCGATAGCTAATCGGGATCAGCTGAGAAGGAGACTGACATCCATAGCTTATCTGCCAGAGCTGGGGTTCTGCAGGGAGGCCAGATATTATAAGGAGCCTGTTAACCCGAAAAGATCAGGTAGTTTTTGCGAATTATAATAAATTGATCTTCGGCTATTTGTATTGCCCTCTTTAAGCTCTATTTTGTGTCTCATCCGATAGCCAATGCGAAGGGAACCAATGTCCCGATAGCTATCGGGACTGATTAGCCGAGTTCTGGCAAATTTTCCCGATATATAACATAGTATAGTAATTAAGCCACCAATTGCATAAAGCAAACTACTTATGATGAAAACTGTTGCACTGTTGATCCTTACAGTGATTGCCTTATCCACCAGCGCCCAAAACCAGGTAGGTATTTTTGTGGGGCCACAGGCCACCACGGCAAAGTATACCATAAATGGAATTAACCAGTCCACTGATACCAAGTATGGATTTCATTTAGGGGGAGTTTTCAAAGTTCCCTTTGAAGGCAGGATCTATTTTACACCTTCAGCCTTCTATAGTATGAAAGGTTATAAGGTAGCATTCAATCAGAGGGCTTACCCTCCCGATACACTGGCAAGTGACAATAATACCACCCTACACACTTTTGAAGTGGCTGCCTTATTACAGGTAGATTTTGGAAAGAAAGAAAATCATCTTTTTGTCAGAGGTGGTCCCTCCCTGGATTTTCAATTGAAAGGAAAAGAAAAATTCAATTTGAAAAACGGAACCCTGGTAAACCGAAACATGCCCTTTGGCTTTGATAAATATGGTCATTTTGGTGCCAATCTTTTATTGCAGTTTGGATATGAAACAAAAAATGGTATTTCTCTTGCTGCACTGTATGGACATGGTATAGGAAATATTAATAATGCAGATTATGGTCCGTCCATACGTCACAGAGCCTATGGATTGTCCATTGGTAAATATTTAAGCAGACGGAAATCTACAATTGACACCCATAATAAGGAATAATACGATAACCCGGATTAGGGAGTGATAATCAAGGCGCTATCCAAACTGTTGTCTTTTAATCCATTACAATTATAAATTATTTGGGGAAAACTGTCGGGTTTATCCACAATAAAAGTCTGCAGGGATTTGCAGAATTCGCCATTTGGAGTATCTTTATCCCCTGCTCACACAGGTGTGAATAGCTGACGACCTACTCACACAGTACTTCGGGTAACAACCCAACCAGACTAACTCAGTATCCTCCGCAAGATCGCCCCGAATTAATATCCTGGAGATTTCCAAGCATTTTTTATTAAACCGTTAGAAAACTCTTGTCTAATGTTACCGAAAAGTACCTCTAGAAAGCGCCTGCTCGCAATTGCCTGCATGTTATTATCCTGTTCATTCTGTTATAGTCAGAATGCCATTTATACAGAAAATCAAAATCCCGGCGTTCCATTTGCTACCTGGGGTATTCCTGCTGATAGTTTCAGAGCGCATAATATATCTGGTTTTGCAACCAACATGAGTTTAAATGCAGGCTCTACGGTACACTTTAAGGTTACAGTATTTGATGGTGCAGACTTTACAATGAAAATATACCGCATCGGTTACTATGGTGGTAATGGTGCACGATTAATGGCTGATCTTGGTACTCATCCTGGAGTCATTCAGCCGGTAGGTATTGAAGATCCTGTTTCAGGATTGCTGGATTGTGATAACTGGAGTGAGTCGGCATCATGGGCTATTCCTGCCAATGCCGTTTCAGGATTATATATAGCCAGGATTGATCGGGTGGGTGGCGGAAGCAATCATATTGCTTTTGTAGTGCGCAATGATGTGGGTAACTCAGATCTGATCCTGCAATTCCCGGATGCTACCTGGCAGGCATATAATGTGTATGGCGGTAATAGTATATATAACGGTACTACAACTTTCCCCGACGGGCATGCTACAAAAGTGAGTTATAACAGACCATTCTTTATTGCTACTGCAATTAATACTTATGACGGCAGAGGTGCAGACTGGTATATGAATGCTGAATATCCAATGATCCGTTTCCTGGAAAGAAATGGATATGATGTAAGTTATACCACCTGTGAAGATATATCAGCCAATCCTTCCCATTTGCTCTCCCATAAAGTTTATATCTCCGTAGGTCATGATGAATATGTTTCTGAAGAGCAGCGAGACGCCGTAGAGGCGGCGCGCGATGCCGGTGTTAACTGCGCCTTCTTTAGTGGAAATGAATTTTATTGGAAAACAAGATGGGAAAATGATAACAGTGGTGATACACACCGCACACTTGTCTGCTACAAAGAAGGATTGCTGGCAACTGGTCAGCT
>CAMLGP010000155.1 GCA_946479535.1 uncultured Bacteroidota bacterium | reverse complement strand
CGCCTCACTCAAATTTCGCCTAATGAAGTTCATTGCATCCTCATCTACATTACTGAAACAGTTGCAGCATATTGCCGGGGTAATCAATGCCAATACGGTCCTGCCGATCCTGGAAGATTTTCTTTTTGAAATTGAAAAGAATAAGCTGACTGTTGTGGCAACTGACCTTGAGACGGTAATGCGGGTGCAGATGGATATTGAAGCTAAAGATTCTGGCCGGGTATGTATTCCTGCCCGGATCCTGATAGACTCACTCAAGAATTTACCTGATCAGCCGCTGACTTTTAATATTGATAAAAACTTTGGGATCGAGATCACAAGTGATAACGGAAAGTACAAAGTGATGGGAGAGAACCCGGATAATTTTCCCAAGGAACCCGCGGCAGATGATACCACCTCATTTACCATGACGGCGATTTCACTGGTAACTGCGATCAATAAGACTTTATTTGCAACCAGCAATGATGATCTGCGTCCTGCCATGACAGGCGTCTTCTTTGAGCTTGACAAAAAAGGTCTCCAGTTTGTAGCAACCGATGCGCATCGTCTTGTTCGTTACAAAAGAAAAGATGTTAAATGCCCCAAGAATGATTCATTCATCGTTCCGCGCAAGCCCCTGAATTTATTAAAGGCGGCAATTCCAGCAAATGAAGATGAATTAACCCTTAGCTATAATAGCAATCATTTCTTTGTGAAACATGGCACAACTCAAATGAGCTGTCGCCTGATAGATGCCCGATTCCCCGATTACAAAGTGGTAATCCCTTCTGATAATCCTTACAGGCTAACTGTAACCAAAAGTGATTTTCAAAGCGCGCTTCGCCGTGTAAGTGTATTCAGTAACAAAAGCACCAACCAGGTAGCTCTGAACATTAGCGGGAGTGAATTACAGCTGGCGGCTCAGGATGTTGATTTCAGCTTTGAAGGAAATGAAAGAATGAAATGCCAGTATAATGGTGAGGATCTCATGATTGCCTTCAACGCCAAATTCCTTATTGAAATGTTATCTGCTTCTGATAGTGATGAGGTGAATATGGAACTTTCTACTCCTACCAAAGCGGGCCTCATCAAACCCGGAGACCAGGATGAAAATGAGGAGCTGCTTATGCTGGTTATGCCTTTAATGCTGAACCAGTAATAGTATTTGCCAAATTATACAAATTAAGGACTGATACTAATGTCTTTCATAGCCATTTGTACATATGATAATTATATTCCTGCTCATATTGCCATGGGCAGGCTACAGGCAGAATATATTAATTGTTATTTGCAGGATGAATATTCCGTAACCATTGACCCCTTCCTTTCCAATGCGATCGGGGGCATCAAACTAATGGTGGCTGAAGCTCAGGCCGAAAGAGCACTTTCCATTCTGCAGAATGATGAGAATATGGCCTGATCTCCAAAGCTTACCATCCTGTTGTAGCTATCCTTTATCAGATTTCTTTCGTAACTTTTGAATCAATTTGTTTGCCATGTGGGATCAGATTATAGAATATTTTCAGACGCTGGAAAAGCACCCGGGCCAGCGTATGGCTTTTCTGGTTGGAGGTTTGCTGCTTTTTTGGATCATAGAAGGAAGTATTCCCCTCATCTCTCTTCAATACAAAAAGACCAGGCTGCGCCATGCGGCTGTTAATTTTGGCTTTACAGTTATTCATCTGCTTATTCATACGGTTCTCGCTATCCTGATCGTTGTAATGAGTGACTGGTGTAATGCGCAGGGATTTGGAATGGTATACTGGCTGAATGCAAATGTGCTGGGAACGATTATCATTTCTTTCCTGGTTCTGGATTTCTTTGGAGGATGGCTGGTGCATTTAACTGAACATAAGGTTGGCTTCTTGTGGCGATTCCATGTGGTACACCATGCAGACAATAATGTAGATGTAACCACGGGTCTTCGTCACCATCCTATAGAAAGTGTTTTGCGTGGTCTGTTTTTCTTTATGGGCATTCTGGTAAGTGGAGCGCCGATGTATGCAGTAATGATCTTCCAAACGATCCTTGTATTATCAACTGCATTCACACACGCCAATATCAGTCTTCCGCGCTGGCTTGACAAAGGGCTTAGCTATATTTTCGTTTCTCCCAATATGCATAAGGTTCATCATCACTGGAAACAGCCTTATACAGATAGTAATTATGGCGCTATCCTTTCTATCTGGGACCGATTGTTAGGAACCTTCAGGAAGCTGGAGCCAAACCAGATCAGATACGGCCTTGACCGTTATTATCCCAATGAGAAGGATGAAGATTTTATGCTTTTAATGAAGAAGCCTTTCCAGAAGCTGGATCCTTAATCCCAATTACTTTAACCAGATTGAACTTTTTAGGAGCAGGGTATTTAGATTTGCCGGATGGAAACCGTTGCAATGATACCGGCGCGTTATGCGGCAACCCGTTTTCCGGGCAAACTGATGCAGTTGCTCGGCAATAAGCCTGTGATCCTTCATACGTATGATGCCACAGTTTCAACCGGCCTCTTTGATAAAGTGATTGTGGTTACCGACAGTGATATCATCTACAATGAAATTACCAGGCATGGCGGCTCTGCGATATATAGTAAAAAACAACATGAAAGCGGTAGTGACCGGATTGCAGAAGTAGCAGAAGACATGGATGTAGATGTTATTATAAATGTTCAGGGTGATGAACCATTTATTAAAAAAGAACCTCTTGAAAAACTGGTTCGTTTGTTTAAGGATCCTTCAGTAAAAGTTGCATCCATTATGCGCAGGATCACCAGCAATGAAGAGCTTCACAATACAAGCTGTGTAAAAGTGGTAGTGAATAAAAATAATGACGCCCTTTATTTCAGCAGAAGCCCGATTCCTTTTGCCGCTTCCACAAGTGTAGATCCTCTCTATTACCTGCACATTGGAGTATATGGATTTCGCAAAGACACATTATTGCAATTCACACAATTGCCTGCAGGGCAACTTGAGCAAACTGAAAAACTGGAACAGCTTCGTTACCTGGAAAACGGAATTCCCATCCGCATGTCATTGGTTGAATTTACCAGTGTAGCTATTGATACACCCGAAGATTTGCGAAAGGCTGCGGAATTACTCTAAAATTCAGTGGGATTCTCATTTCAATTCCTGTAATTCATATTGAAAAGCGTGAGCATCCGGCATCAACGGTTTGCCTTTCACCTCAGCATATACTTTAATAAAACTCGCACCATAATAGAGAATAAAGGAAGAATAGAAAACAAATAGCAGCAATAATACCAATGAGCCAGAAGCGCCGTAAATAGAACTTACATTACTTCTCACAATCAAATAAGATAATAAGGCTTTCCCAAGCGTGAACAAAACTCCGGTAAGGCATCCTCCCAATATTGCTACTTTCCAGGGTGGACGGGCATCTGCCAGGTATCGGAACAATAGAATAAACCAGGCTGCCACTACTATAACTCCTGTTATCTTACCGAACAACAACATTAGGAAATCGCTTGCACCAAACAACAGTTTTTCCATATAACTGCCTGCCAAAACCTGGATCCCATCCAGGAAAAGGCTTGCCAAAAATAGCAGACCAGCAAAGAGAATTACCACCATGGACCGACCCCTTGTTTTTAGATAGAATATAAAACCTGGCCGTTTTTTAACACGTATCATCCAAATATCGTTCAGGCTGTTCTTTATCACCATAAACAGGGTAGTTGCTACAAAAATCAGGAATAGAAACCCGCCCGTAGCGGTGTACCAGTTGGTAGCAATGGTTCGAAATCCCCTGGTGGTGACCCTGATTTGGCTTGCTCCTTCCTCCCCAAAAGTATCCTTCAGGACCTGTATCATTTCTGTGCCTACCAGTCGCCTGTTTACAAACAGGCTGAATATCTGGATTAAAATGATCAGAATGGGGGGAAGGGCGAAACTTGTAAAGAAAGCGGTAGCTCCGGCCAGGCGCAGGGGATCATTGTTCCTCAATTCTACGAATGAGCGCCTTAAAAGGCTCCCAAACCCGGTCCGGTTATTTATAGTCATAGTGGGGTATATGCCTACCCGGTACAAAAACCGGCCCGGTTTTATAAATTTTCAGGTATGCAAGCAGCGGGTATGGCTTAAATTTGGAGACTCGAAAATTCTATCTTCCCATTATGAATGTCAAACAGACAACAGAAAAATATCTTCGCTATCTATACCTGCCAAATCTCTTTGGTACCCAGCGCACAAAGGAGATATTGTCACAAAATCCCACGATCATTCCTCAACGGGAAGAAGCGCAGGTAGTTTCTGTCTGTGTTTTTGATTATGATGGTAGTACTGTGGAGGAAAAAAAACTGGCTTCTGTTCAGGATACTTACCACTATAAAACGAGTCGAAGAATAAGCTGGATCAATATTGATGGTTTGCGCAAAGCAGATATTGAGTCCATGGCAACCCATTATGGTATTCACCCATTATTGGTGGAGGATATACTTAGCATTAACCAACGCCCCAAAATGGATGAAATTGACGGTGTTATGTTTTGTCTCCTCAACATGCTTTATTATAATGATGAGAAACAGACGGTGGAGTTTGAACAGATCAGTATTGTGCTGGGAAAGGATTTTGTGATCAGCTTTCAGGAAGATGCCAGCCGGGATGTTTTCAATCCATTACGTGACCGGCTCCGGATGATTAACAGCAAGGCACGCGTACGTGGTGCGGACTATCTCTGTTATTCGATGCTCGATCTAATTGTAGACAATTATTACCTGGTAATGGAAAAGCTGGGGGATCGTATTGAGTATTTGGAAGAAGAGATCATCCGTAACAGCAATAAACGCTCTCTGGCGAAGACCAACCAGTTACGCAAAGAACTGATCGTGCTTAAAAGAAATACAGTTCCTGTACGGGATCTCATCAATGGCATTATCAGAAGCGAAAGTGATCTGCTGGAAGATCAGAACACAAAATATTTCAAGGATATATACGATCACATTGTTCAGGCCATTGATCTGAATGAGAACTATCGTGATGTGATGACGAGCATGCAGGACCTTTATATCAATAACGTAAACCTTAAAATGAATGAGGTGATGAAGGTGATGGCCATCGTTACCTGTTTGCTGGCTCCAGCTACTGTAATTGGCGGCATTTTCGGAATGAATTTCGAATCAATTCCTTATCTACATAATCAGTACGGTTTCTGGATAGCCGTGGGCCTCATGTTAATAATTCCCGTATGGATGATCATGATGTTCAGGAAAAGAGGCTGGTTTTAATAGTAGTTTTACTTTCCGGCCATTACTATTAACTTTGTTTTTGCAATTTGTTTTTTCTCCTGCCGTTTTATACAGACCCACGCTTCAACCCATAAGTACAATTTTATTCTTTTAAATCGTAAATGATCCATTATGGCTGCTGACAACCATCAGGAGAATAATCTCTATTCCTATGATTCGTTTGGTGAAAAAAGAAAACCATCCGATCATCGATTTTTATGGTGGTGCGCGGGTGCACACCAGGACTTGTTGAAACAATACCCCTCTGAACATGCAAAGTATTCAGGGCTGGGTGGAGTTATCCTCGCCACCTTTATATTGGCGGGGCTTTCTGCGGGATACGCTATTTATACCATTTTTAATAACCTGCTACTCACCTTTTGCTTTGCCATTATCTGGGGTCTGATCATATTCAACTTTGACCGGTTCCTTGTTGCCACAATGCGTAAATATGGTATTTCCAGGAGAAAACAGATCTGGATGGCCGGACCCCGTATCGCTTTGGCTCTTTTGATCGGGTTGACTATTGCCCGGCCGCTTGAGCTGAAAATATTTGAAAAGGAGATCAATACCAAAGTGGTGGAGAATGTTCATAAGAAAATTCAATTGAATGACAGCCTGCTCAATATTGAGTCGGCCAATCAGGCCCAAACAGCTACTGATGAAAGGAACCGGCTTATAACAAGAAAACAGCAGATTGAAGATACTTTGCATCAGCTACAGCAGGCCTATCTGCATGAGGCAGACGGTACAGCAGGATCGATGCAGCGGGGTATAGAGAATATTACCCGTCTAAAATTGAATGCCTTTGACCAGGCAAGAACACAATACGGGCCGGAACTTACGCAACTTAATGCCGGCATACAGGAACAGGAACGTATTCTGAGCGAAGCCAATGCGGGTCTTGAGTCCAAAAGGAAATTATATGAACAGGCTGCCCTGGCCAATGTGGGCTTCCTGGAACGGAATAAGGCACTTTCTGATCTAAATAGTGAAGAAAGCAGTGTGTTCTGGACCAGCCTGCTGATCTCGTTATTGATTATTCTGATTGAAGTTGGACCCATCCTTTCAAAGCTCATTATGCCCGTAGGTCCTTATGATATTGCGCTGGCCAAGGAAGAATTACTTGCCATGGCTTCTTCTGAAAATGATATCAGGCAGGATAAAGAAGTCTCTTATGAGAAAAAGAAGGTCTTTTATCAGAAGCAAAAAGAAATGTCTGACAAGCTGGTTAGCAAACTATCCTCTTTACAGGAAAAGCACATCAATGAAGAATTGGAGAAATGGGAGCGTGGTGATTGGGATCCACGTGATCACCGGGCTTCCATGGATGAGGTAATGCGAAAAATAAAAGAGAAATATCAACTGGGAGAAGACGGCCTTATTTAGAGATTGAGTTATCTCTTCTTATAGACCGGCACTGTGCTACAGGCTTCCCCGTACATAAGACTTTTAACAAGGGGTAAAAGAAGCCTGGTTATTT
>CAMLGP010000154.1 GCA_946479535.1 uncultured Bacteroidota bacterium | reverse complement strand
TTAGCCTTTAGCTATTAGAGAGGCAGGAATATTGCCAGGGCGCCAGGATCTAAGGGCTGGAGGGCAATAGCTAATGGCTAATAGCTAATGGCTTTGTCTCCTTATTGACAGGAAAGGCCGGTATCGTATATTTGCGACTCAGTAAAAGAAAAAAGCTAACATGTACAGAACGCATACCTGCGGAGAATTAAGGATCAATGAGGCCGGGAAAAATGTAACCCTCGCCGGATGGGTACAAACGATCAGGAAATTTGGAGCTATCACTTTCGTGGATCTGCGTGACCGGTATGGTATCACTCAATTGTTATTTGGAGAAGAACTGAATAAACAGCTGGAAGAAAATCCTCCTGCTCGTGAATTTGTATTGCAGGCAACAGGAACCGTTCAGGAGCGTAGTAATAAAAATGCTAATATTCCAACCGGTGATATTGAAATAGCCATTGAATCATTTACGATACTTAATAAATCAGCAACTCCCCCCTTTACCATCCAGGATGATACAGATGGTGGCGATGATCTTCGAATGAAGTACCGTTTTCTTGACCTTCGCCGCAATGCTGTCAGAAAAAATCTGGAGTTGCGCTATGCGGTGAACCGTGCAGCAAGGAATTATCTGCATCAACAGGGTTTCATGGATATCGAAACGCCATTCCTGGTTAAATCAACTCCGGAAGGCGCCAGGGATTTTGTGGTCCCTTCCCGCATGAACCCCGGACAGTTCTATGCCCTGCCACAATCACCCCAAACATTCAAGCAATTGTTGATGGTCAGTGGGTACGACAGGTATTACCAGATCGTAAAATGTTTTCGTGATGAGGACCTCCGGGCAGACCGTCAGCCGGAGTTTACCCAGATCGACTGTGAGATGGCTTTTGTGGAGCAGGAAGATATTCTGAATACGTTTGAAGGCCTGGTGAAATATATATTCAAAGAAGTTAAAGGGATCAACTATACCGATAAAGTAGAGCGGATGAGCTGGGAAGATGCTATGTGGAACTTTGGAAATGACAAACCAGATATCCGCTTTGGCATGAAACTGACGAATCTTAAAAAGCCATCATCCGTTTACAAGGATAAAAAAGATAAGCGGGAGCTGATCGATGGGGCCGATTTCAAAGTGTTTGATGAAGCAGAAACAGTGATCGCCATTCCAGTACCCGGCTGCAGTGAATACAGTCGTAAACAGACGGATGAATTAACAGAATGGGTAAAGCGCCCACAGATTGGGATGAAGGGACTGGCATATATTAAATGTAATACAGATGGAACCTATAAAAGCAGCGTTGACAAGTTCTATCCGGAAGATAAATTACAGGCAATCGCAGCTGCAGCTGATGCAAAACCGGGTGATCTGATCCTTTTGGTGGCTGGTCCTGAAGAAAGGACTCGTAAAGCAGCCAGTGAACTGCGACTTGAAATGGGCAAACGATTGGGGTTACGGAAAGATGATGAGTTCCGCCTGCTTTGGGTACTTGACTTCCCATTGTTTGAATATGCTGAGGAAGAGAACCGCTGGGTAGCACGGCATCACCCGTTCACTTCACCCAAGCCGGATCATATTCCTGTTATGATCAACAATGATCCTTCCATTAAAAATGCGGCTCAATACCTGGAACATCCCTATGCCAATATCAAGGCTAATGCCTACGATATGGTCCTGAACGGAAATGAAATTGGAGGTGGTTCTATCCGGATATTCCAGCGGGAACTGCAGGAGAAAATGTTTGCCGCTCTTGGGATGAATAAAGAAGAGCAGCAACATAAGTTTGGTTTCTTACTGGGTGCATTTGAATACGGAGCTCCGCCACATGGAGGCATTGCCTTTGGATTTGACCGCCTTTGTGCTATTTTGGGTGGAAGCGAAAGCATCCGTGATTTTATGGCATTCCCGAAGAATAATAGTGGAAGGGATGTAATGATTGATGCGCCTTCAACAATTGACGATATTCAGTTGAAAGAATTGCAGATTAAGCTAAATCCGCAGGTAACAACAAAATGAGGAAGCTAACAGTTAAATGGAAACTGTTTCTAATTGCCAACTATTTCCTGTTGGTCCTGACATTCCTGTCCATATTGACAGGTTTTTATACCCTTTCCCTATCTACCACCAAAACTCCGGGAGCCATCTTTATCTTTATAACACTATTTATATTTGTCTGCATAATTTGCCTGTTTAATATTCTGATAGTTAATCGTTATTTCCCAGCTAATCCCCTCCCGCCCAATACCAGAAAGTGGTTAGCTATTTCCCGTATTACCATGATTGTAGTTACATTTCTCTTAGGATTAATTTCCGCAGGATTTATTTCAGTGCTTGTTGACCCAGCTTATGGTACGGACTGGGCAACTATCTCAGGGATAATATATTTTGGCCTGCTGTTTATAATGTGTATTTATATCATCGTTCTTCAGTTTCAGATTCGAGCCTATCTTAACAAACAGAACGCTGGTAACATTAATCAATTAATTGATTCTATTGGGAAATAACATGTCTTTCGGCTGGAAAATATTCAGATTAATATGTGTGCTGCAGATGGCCATTTCGGCACTGATCCTTTTTTCAGCACTATTTGATTTTTTCAGAAGCCCTTCTTTGGGAGAAGTATTTAAGCTTTTGCTGTTTTTACTGACCATAATGCTCTCCATAATGGCAGTAAATACACTAAATAATAATTATCCGGATACTCCGGTCACAGGCAGTCAGAAGAGAAACTTCAACCGTCTTTTTCTTCTTAATTTTATTTTCCTGGCTGTTTTATTCGGTCTTATTATTGGAGAATACAGACAGGTATCTGAAATTGCCCAGTTATTTAACAAACATATTCTTCAGCTCAGGTTCGCCTATTATGTTATGTTATTGGGATACGTTGCAGTACTGATCTTTCAGTTTGTGATCCTGTATGGCCTGTATGATCTAAGGCGGATCCTGTATATTAATTTTAGAAAGAAAAAGTTTGAGTTTGAAGGAAATTAACAGGCTGAAGCTCTACCTGGCTGGATGGTGCTTAACTTTTGTCTCTGTTTTTCTCCACCCGTAAAAGACCAATAGCCCTCCCACAATCAGCCCCAGGGCAATAATACGGAATACAGATTTTTGAAGAAAGGATTCCTTGTCGTTCCCGGAACTGACCAGCCTGTCGGAAGTGTCAATATAAAACTGCAACTGTGGATAGCTCTCGTTCAGTTTTCTAACTGTTTTGAACTTACTTAAGGCCCTTGCATAATATTCCCTGTAAAAATAATTGAGACCATCCCTGTAAGCTATAGAAGCTTCGCTGGGTTTAATTTCCACTCCTGCCGAATCAAGATATTCTTTTACAACAGACACAGGTATTGCAAAATTATAACCTGATGCCAGGGTTCCAGTGGATTGCTCCAGTGTTCCGAAGGTGGCCAATCCAATCACCTCTCCTTTGTTATTGCAGACAGGGCTCCCACTGCTGCCGTGAGAGATCACGGCATCCATTTGAATAACCGGCCCGCCATACAGGGATTTTTTGATAGCACTGATCACCCCGGCTGTTAAAGTTGGCTCAATGATAGTTTCCTTTGCCAGGTAAGGATTGGAAGTTACGGGTTCAGGATACCCGTATACCAATACCTGTTCCCCGATCCTTGGAATAGTATCCTTACTGAAGATCAGGGTTGGCATTTGCATAACGCTATCCACTTTCAAAATTGCCACATCCCGGCCTGGCATTGGCTTACCCTTAATGATCACTCGTGCCGGTGTTCTGGCATTCCCGGGACCTGGCCCGCCATTATTCTTTCTGGACTGAACATATATTTCCTTTTTCAGGTCAAATATGATCATGGACGAGACTTGTGAATAGATAAGGCTATAGGCATCATTGAGCAGGTTACGCTGTTCATCAGTCAGCGTCATTGCCCAGGACGATTGAAGGGACCGGATATTGGCTTCGGTTACTTCCTGGTAAGTAGATAAAATAAATTTCCGGCGTATAAATGAATTGTCGCGGTCAATAATATGCGCATTTGTAACAATATAGCCATCGCCTGAAATAAAAAAACCGGTTCCGGATGAAACAATGCGGTGTTGCTGACGAAAATATTCGCGGGTACCAGAAAAGAACCGAAAGGGATTATTGTAAAGCTCTTTAACTACAATATCCAGTTTCTCCGTTGCGGTAAACATAGTGCCCGTGGTATCCAGCTTTTTTACGGAATCAACGAGCTGCTTGAACCTACGCTCATTCATCTCCACTTTGTTTACATATACAATACCGGAAAATACAGTTTGCACCATCACCACACCGGGAGAGTTGGCTGCATAGTTCTGTTCGGCAGAAATTGGAAGTTCCTGGGCATCAGTTCTAAGAACTGAAAGATTCACCATAATGCCTGTAAGAATCCCTATGATTATCCTTTGTTTCCTCATTACATAACAAATACGATCTTAAAATAATAAAAAGGCTTCCAAATCCATTATTTTGACCATTTCATTTTTATATAACGCCATTGGATTGAAGATGTTGTAAAAAAAGACGGTTCAAAAATGCCCATAGTTCGGCGGATTCGGTATATTCGATTATACGGTTGCTTACACATAGTCATGTGAAGGCAACTTTTTTTATTTCACCAACCTAGCAATATGACGGGTCGCCAGTTATTTGAACAATACCAAACCCATTCCGGCATCTGGGATGAAATGTGCCAGGATAGTAATATCCGCGCCCAGTACAGTAAGGTTTTTGGCGATATCAGTGACCTCCCGGTTGAATTGCTGCTGCAAAAGGACAAGCAGGCCGGGGAGCTTTTCATGAATCAGGGCATTACTTTCACCGTGTATAGTGATGAGGCTGGTATTGAAAAAATATTCACCTTTGATATCATCCCAAGGATCCTCACCAGTACTGAATGGGACCATATTCAGCAAGGGATCAAACAGCGCTTAAGAGCTCTTAATCTTTTTCTTAAGGATATTTATTCTGAACAGCAGATCCTTAAAGACAATATCATTCCTGCCAGCCTGATTGCTTCCTGTCCACATTACACCAGAGAGGTATTTGGGATAAGAGTGCCGTATGATCTTTATGTTCATATTTCGGGCATTGATCTGATCCGGGGCCAGGATGGCACCTTTTATATTCTGGAGGATAACCTGCGTACTCCTTCCGGAGTCTCCTATATGCTGGAGAACAGGGAGGTGACCAAAAGGATATTCCCAGGCATGCTCACCAGCAGCCGCGCAAGGATGATCAATAATTATCCGCTGTTATTACATGATATTTTGGGAAGCCTGTCCCCCCAGCAAATTTCCAATCCAACGGTTGCGCTTTTAACTCCGGGTATATATAATTCAGCTTACTTTGAACATTCCTTCCTTGCCCGCCAGATGGGTATCCCCTTAGTAGAAGGAAGAGATCTGCTGGTTGATAATCACAAAGTGTATATGAAAACGACTGCCGGTCTTCAGCAGGTTCATGTCATTTACCGAAGGCTGGATGATGATTTTCTGGATCCATTGGTATTTCGTCAGAATAGTGCATTGGGAGTGCCGGGTTTGATGAGTGCGTATCGCAAAGGCAATATCGCCATTGTGAATGCCGTAGGCAATGGGGTAGCTGATGACAAGGCTGTGTATGCCTATGTGCCGGATATGATCAAATATTATTTGAACGAAGAAATAATCCTGCCCAATGTTCCCACTTATGGAATGGAAAATCCTGATGCCAGGCAGCATGTATTTGACAATATTCAAAACATGGTGATCAAGCGAACCAATCAATCCGGTGGCTATGGAATGGTTATGGGAGATAAAGCCAGCGAAAAAGAAATAGAAGAAGTCAAAGCTGCCATTATTGATACCCCCCGTGAATTCATCGCACAACCAATTATAAAGCTATCTACTGTCCCCTGTTTTATTGATGGGAAATTGCAACCCCGCCATGTTGATCTCAGACCTTATGCGCTCTGTGGCCCCAATGGAATTAATATCGTTCCGGGTGGATTAACACGTGTAGCATTAAGGGAAGGGTCACTTGTGGTCAATTCATCACAGGGCGGTGGCAGCAAGGATACCTGGGTAGTGGACCTTTGAACTTCAAATCAACCAGTCAACTAATGCTAAGCAGAATTGCAGATTCACTTTTTTGGTTAAACCGATACATGGAGCGCAGTGATTTTGAGCTCAGGGTTATTCGCACCAATTATATATTATCATTTGATATGACTATGAGCGATGATTTTTCCTGGAAGGATGTAATCACGCTTTTTTCTCATACCAGTGATGAGGCTGTCCTGGAACACGGCCACACTATTTCTTCCTCCCTCGCCTACCTCGTCAGCAATCCCAAAAACCTGAATTCAATAAAAGTGTTGTTTACCCGTGCACGGGAGAATGCCAGAGGGGTACAGGATAATATTACAAAGGAAGTTTGGGAGCAGGTAAATCAGTTATACCATATTGTGAATGATCCCCAACTTGAACAGAAGATCGTGGGCTCGCGTGCACTGGAGATCATTGACCTGCTTGACCAGAACAGCACTTTATTCTATGGCGTTACGGACAGCACCATGCCGAGAGGACAGGGCTGGAACTTTATGAACCTGGGAAAATACATTGAACGTTGCATACTGACGATTGACACTACTTATGCGCATTTTAAAAAAATCGAACACAAACTAACTACAGCTCAGGATATTCTATTCTGGAGGGGGCTGCTGTTATCTTTATCTGGCTACGAACTATATTTAAAAACCTAT
>CAMLGP010000153.1 GCA_946479535.1 uncultured Bacteroidota bacterium | reverse complement strand
CGTTGTGGATGGCCGGGTTATCATTATTAGATCCCCTATTTTATAATTTCCCTCAGTAGGAATAGTAATAGTATTGGCATTTACCGGAACAAAGCCGTCACTTATTGCCAATCCAGGAGAATTAAGTTTCCTGTCATCTATTCCTTTTATTTGAATTAGCGTTGCACGATCACGGTTTGTACTACGGATAATAGTTCCAGCTTCTGTTGAGCCGGAACCTCTGATCACTATTCCCGAATTTCTTATGAATAAACTACCCCCTACATTATAAGTTCCTTTTTCAAGAAATACAGCTCCCCGGAATCCATTTTTATCAAGCGGCAGTTTACCTACATAATCAATGGCAGTCTGAATCAATGCTGTGGCATCACCTGCCATAAGAGGGACTAAAACTCCATTGGAAACATTAGGTATGGATTCTTCACCAGCTTTATACCCGCAATAAGAAAAATCAGGGATACGATTGCCTGATGAATCCGGAGAATAATGAAGCTTTCCCTGCGACCAGGAGATCGGTAGCTGCGGTTTTGCCGCAGGCTTCTGTGCGTTAATAAAAAAAACAGGTATAAACAATACCAGCCCCAGGCAAATAGCTGAAACGCAACATTGGTTATTCCTGCTTATTGTTAGTTGACCATCCAAAACAGTGAGATATTGTTCGCTAAAGGTCGCTAAAGCCATTAACTCCTGCAACCTTTAACTTTAAGCACCAGGTTTTAAATTAAAATCCTTTCATCGGCATTGGCGTTACATCTTGTACAGGCACAACGCTATTAAGGTATTCTTCAATATTTGTATAGGTTTTCCCTTTGCTGATCTGACTGGCATCCGCCGAATTATTGGGATTCAGACCATTTTTCTTTTCATAATCATCAGGCATACCATCATTATCACTGTCCTTGTACGGAGTGCCCTTATATTCCGGGTAACCACCTACCTGAGAAACATCAGTGATAATTCCTTTCTTATAAGAATCAATTGGTGCACGGCGATGTTCAAATTGTGTAGTTGGCAGCTTTACACCTTCTATATAGTCAATCTTGCCAGTTCTCACCTGTTTGGTGATCCGCAGATCAACCGGATCACGTTTTGGTAAAGTAGCTCCGGCATTATCCAGAACATATTTTCTTGCCTCCTCAGCACTTACCAGTGATACAGGTGCCATTGGCAAAGGCTTATCCACTTTCATATAGGCTGTATACTCTCCCGCATTCGGTAATTCTTCCACCTGCACACCACCATTCCAGTTGTCTTTGGTTACGGCAGGATAGCCTTCCATCACATTCCCATTTACATAAGCACGGCCATATACTTTGTATTTTAATTTACTGCGACCACTTTCCGGTTTAAGTATCCGGTGACCTACATTGTTATCCTTAGAGGTGGAAGGACCAGGTTGGAAATAATTATTGATGATATTGTATCTGGCTCTATAATCACCCCCGTCCACTGAACGATGAACCCAGTTGAAGACTACATTATTGATGAAATTGAAAATACCATTCTCGCCAACTGAAGGATTGCGGCCTGTATTATTGGCCCATAAATTCCTGGCGAATGTACAATTCTCTCCACCCAGGGTACTTCCAAATGAGTGGTTCCAGGTATCCAGTGCTTCTGCGAAAATGGAATTCTGAATAGTAATATTAACAGTTGGGAATTTGTCTTCGATTTTACCAGTACTATCATTATACATGTGACGGTACATGCTCATGTTCTCATCCAGGCCCCAGCTTGCTGATACGTGATCGATCATGATATTGCCGATGGGGTTACCACCAATAGCATCATCTCTGCGGCCCACCCATGTTTCCCCGCGGCGGAAACGCATATACCGAATGACCACATCATGCGTATTGATCCATACGCTTTCACCGGCGATACAAACGCCATCACCAGGAGCTGTTTGTCCGGCAATGGTGATATATGGAGCTCTAATAATCACAGGGGTCTTAATACGAATGATACCTGCAACATTAAATACAACAACTCTTGCACCACCCTGCTCCACGGCCCAGCGGAAACTTCCGGGGCCATCGTCATTGAGATTGGTAACAACTATTACTTTACCACCACGACCACCAAAACTGTATTTACCACCTCCTTCTGCTCCGGGAAAGGCAGGCACTTCTGCCTGTGGCAATTCATCTGGTCTTGATGCCCATGGAATATAGGGCTTTCCCTTTTTTGCTTCAGCATCAATAATAGGAAGAGCTTTTAACCATGCTTCATCCGAATGAATGCGTGCTACATTCAATAAAGAATCAGAAGAACGCTGCACATCCGCTGTAATGGTAGGATACTGCGCATGAGTAGTTAAGAATATTCCTGAGGCGGCTAAGAGGCTGTACAATTTTTTAAGGCTACACTTCATGATGATTAAGTTAGGTTGTTCAGAAACTATCAGATCATTGCTATTGTTTAGACGATTTCTATTGGATAAAGATGCATGTTGCTAATAAAGTTTTTCAATAGTTACTTTGTTAAATACCATGAGCTGTAAGTATCAGTTTTAATAACCAATACCTGCAGCTCATAGTCCCTTCTGTCAATTTATTGCAACGGAACAAAGTTCGTGTTACATATTCTTATTGCCTGTAATCAAAAGTTCCTTCAGCACCATTATAATCCAACCATCCTTTGGTTTGTGGTAACCATGGATTATTGGATAAGATGGCACTGGTATATCCTGAAACATAATAATTTGGCCTGAACAAAATGCTAACTGGAGTTGAGCCATTTCTGTCCCATGCCTGATCAAGAGGGGTCATCACCAATCTTGTTTGATAAAGTGTTTTCAATTTTCCAATTTCTGTTGCAAAGTTTGCTGCTGAACCATCGGGATCAATAGAAATGTTTTTCTCCGCAGCGGGAACAGGATCAGTTTTAGCGGGACTAAAGGTTTTTGATTGCCAATAATATCCCTGGCGGGTAGTGCCATTGAATTCCGGAATTCCAAGTTTGGTATTGGTATTATCCGCAATAGAGGCATCATCACTGTACAACATCCAGCGTTGCATATCCCAGAAACGTTTGCCTTCATAAGCCAATTCTACACGGCGTTCATAGAGGCAGGCTTCCAGGGCTTCATATTTTGAGGTAAGAGTCCCAATGCCATAATTGTTGGCTGCGGGGATACCTACACGCTTGCGGATCTTACCCAGATAAGTAACAGCATTATTAATATCTCCTTTAGCGGCATAAGCCTCTGCTATATTTAACAATAACTCACCATATCTATAATCAAAAATATCCGTACCTGAAAAATTGAAGGCAGTACTATCTGCATTCACATTAGACATTTTACGAACAACGGCAGGGCTATTGGTTTGGTTGTTTGCATAATAGGCAACAGTACCCGTTGCGCTTTCCCGCCACCTGTAAAAATAGGTTACCTTATCAGCTCTGCCTTTCAATCCCCATCTTACACCAGAAAATGCAAATGTGCGGTAAAAGCGTGGATCCCTGTTTTCAAAAAAGAAAGTATCAACATATCCATTTGCTGCTGAAGGTCGAAGACCATTTGCCAGCGGAAACAAATCAAGCATTTGTTTGGGTGCAGAAATTCCACCACTACCATTGTGATCTTTTGGCCTGATTGAATTTTCCCAACCGTTGAAGATTGAAGTAGATGTGGAGCTGGCATTATTGGAAAGCAGGTTTACTATTAAAGCCTCTCCATTGAATGCGTTGTCATTTTTTGTAGTAACTTCTCCCCAATCCTTGGCTGAATTGATGGAATTACCATAGCCAGAAGCCGTTAATGCTGTCTCCGCAGCAAGCCCTGCATCCAGTGCCTTCTGCCATTTATCACTTCCTGCATTATCCCAATCTGCATTAAATAAAGGACTCGCTGCAGTCAGCAATACACGGCTTTTCATTGCCAGTGCTCCAGCCGCAGAAAGGCGTCCATAATTTGCAGCATCCCATTTCATTGGCAACAAAAGCGCAGCTGAGTCCAGATCTTTTATGATCTGGGCAACCACTTCTGAGGTTTTTGCACGAGGTGTTCTAATGGACTCATCATCTGAACTTGCCAATTGTGTGTGTGTTACAATAGGAACTCCTCCATAAACGCGCATCAGATCAAAATACTGAAGTGCTCTCAGAAAATACATCTGACCTTTTGCCGTATTGCGGAATGATTCTGAGAGCGGCTGACCAAGCTCATCAATTTTTTCAATCAATAAATTGGCGGCACGTATACGGGTGTAGGAGTTATTATTGATACCGCCTGGTAATGCCGTACCATAATAGGAATCAGCTTCGCTTGCCAGCTTCAGAGTCTTAGTGGGATTAATATAATTATGTACAGTTCCCGCCACTTCCTCAGTTATATTCCTTCTG
The DNA here is from genome assembly GCA_946479535.1 of uncultured Bacteroidota bacterium. Next base: position 2,381 of record CAMLGP010000153.1, on the reverse strand, counting down.
TCGTCATTATACAGCCCAACAAGTGTTTTTGTAGGGCTGGTATAACTTGCAAAATACCAATTGTAAAGGCGGTCAATATAGAACCCTGTTTGCGCTTCATTAGTGAAAACACTCTCATCAAACCTGTCATAAGGCTTAATCTCTTCCAGGAAATCCTTTTTACATCCTGCCGACACCGCAACAACCAGGAAAATCAGGAAATAATTCAATTTATTCTTCATAAAATCAATTAATCAGTTAACGAATTAGATAATTAGAATCCCACGTTTAAACCCAGTGCCCATGTTCTTAATGTTGGGTAACCAATATTTGGCGCATCATACATATTGCGGTATTTTTTGGGATAAGGATTATAAAAATCCCACAGGTTATTACCAGACACAAACAGCCTTACGTTTTCCAGCCGTGCTTTTCTCGCCCATTCTTTTGGTAAAGTATATCCAACACTTAATGATCTGACAAAGCAGCGGAATGAATTGAGGGTAAAGAAGTCAGATCTTGTTCCTCCAAAATCATCATAGAATGCAAGGTTTGGATACTTCCCATTTGGATTGTCAATAGGGTCATACATATCAACCAGGTATATTGGTTGCGCCCACATCCCCTGGGTACTTCCGGTACCTTGTTTTATATAATCCAACTGATTGATTCCACCATCCCATGATGTGGCAATTTGGGCAATTAAAGTAATTCCTGAATAGGAGAAATTAAGATTAGTAGTAAAACCATATCCTTTAGCCTTCTTTGCAAGCTTCACATAATCCTCTTCCTCCTGGATTGAACCGTTTTTACCACCATAAGTGCGGGTAATAGAATTAAGCACTCCACTCTGGTCTTCATAAACAAGCATACCTTTTTTTAATCCGGTTTTACTTGATATGTCCAGAAACTTTGGTGCTGCTCCCGGTATTCCTGATTTATTTGCAAGATCAGTAAGATAAGCCCAGTAATTATCAATATCCTCATCCGTACGCAGGATGCCATCACCACCAGAACTCTGTTTCCAGGTCTTAAAGCCCCAAACCGGTGCAAAAGTGGATTGCCCTGCTTCTCTGCGTGTTGTCATTTTAGAGGGATAATCAAATGGCTGATCAATGTATTTGTTTACATGATTGTAACTGAATCCAAAGTTCACATTAACAGAATAGTCAATTTTTCTGGCAATTCTATCTCTCCATGTAACAGAGAATTCACTACCCCATGCAGTAATTCCTGAGTAGTTCTGTTCAGCAAATGCTCCACCAACAGAAATCGGAACATTGATAGCTCCAGACATTAAGGTGAGCATGTTAGTAGAGGTATTGTAATACTGATCCGCACTTATTGAAAGACGATTTCTTAATATGCTAAGATCTATTCCATAGTTTCTTTGAACTGTGCGGTCCCATTTGATATCCCTGTTGGGAGAAACTTCCATGGTAATGCCATTAGTAAGCGATCCGCCACTACTTCCAAACCCGCTGCCTTTATCAGTTTCTAATTTGTATAGTTGTAGCCATTTATACGCCTTCACATTATCATTACCAGTAATGCCCAGTGAAGCACGGAATTTTAAACTGTTGATCCATTCAAATTTGTCTCTGAACCAGGGTTCTTCTGATATAACCCAACCCACTGATCCGCCAGGGAACCGGCCCCAATAATTTTCCGGTGCAAAACGTGATGATGCGTCTGAACGGAAAATGAATTGAAAAAGATATTTACTTTTATAATCATAGTTCAGGCGACCCAGGTAAGAAAGAGTACCACTTTCAATGCGCGAGGTAAAGGTGTTACTCGGGTTTAATGTTCCTGCAGATGATGAGGAACCATTATAAACTCCGGGAAGCGGGCTATCATATATCTGATACCTGTCTTCATATTCATTTTTTGCCTTTTCACCTGAATATAGAACAGTAACATGATGATTACCAAAAGTGCGCTCATAATTAACCACAATATTCATCTGGGTTGTCTTCCCTGTCTTATTATCATAAGTAACCCTTGATTGGGACTTGTTGATAACAGGAGCATCCCATACAGCTGAATCATACAGATGATGCCCTTCCTTATTTCCCTGACCATTCCGCACAAGAGTTATGGGCATCAATGCCTGCTCCGTATTGTCAGAAGTATAGGCTACGGCATAACTTCCTTTTACTGACAATCCTTTAACCCAGGGAACTTCATAGGTCATTGAAAAATTGGCATTGTAGCCAAACGGTTTTGATGTTGTCCGGTTTAAGGGATCCGCCAACATCGCGTAATAGTTTTGATTGGCTACAGAACCATTACCGCTCACATTACCCAGCCTGTGAGGCCCCAATGGAGGGGAAACAAACCGGGTAACTCCATTTATATTATACTCCCATGGAATATATTTCGGATAATGCAACAGCATA